>JAUIKJ010000112.1 GCA_030430835.1 Candidatus Hydrogenedentota bacterium | reverse complement strand
TGCCCCCGGCCGCGATGCGGCCGGGGTTTCTTCTTGTCCCGCAAGCGCTTGCAGGGTTTCGGATCCGCCGATATAATCCCCTTGCTTCCTGGGGCCGTCATCAGGGTATGGCCCGCAATCACAATCCAAAACGGCCGAGGGGAATACCGTATGTCGAATGCTTTGCGCGCGCGTTGGGTGCTGGCACTACTGCTGCTCATGGCGGGTCTGGTTTCACCGGCGATGGCACAGGAAGATGCGGCTGGAGAGGCCCCCGGCACCCTGGAACGCATCGACGGATTCTTCGGCGTGCTGGTGGGCCACATGGCCAAGGTGCTGTTTTTCGAAGTGCCTGTGCCGGGGCGTGAAGCGGGCGGCATCCCCCTGATCATTATCGTTCTGGTTTCCGGCGGCGTTTTCTTTACCCTGCGCTACGGTTTCATCAATGTGCTGCTCTTTCGTCACGCGATTGACGTGGTTCGCGGCCGTTACGACGACCCGAACGACGCGGGCGAGATCACGCACTTCCAGGCGCTGACCTCGGCCCTTGCGGCCACGGTTGGACTTGGCAACATCGCGGGCGTTGCGGTCGCCATTACCGCAGGTGGTCCAGGCGCCATTTTCTGGATGTGGTGTACCGCCTTTTTTGGCATGAGCATGAAGTTCTCATCGTGCACACTCGCCCAGGTCTACCGGGAGATCAAGCCGGATGGCCATGTCATCGGCGGCCCCATGATTTACCTCAAGCTGGGCATCGCGGATCGTGTGCCCGCGCTCAAGTTCATTGGCGCAATCTTCAGCCCCATCTTCGCGATCCTCACGATCTTTGCTGCCTTTGGCGGTGGCAACATGTTCCAGTCGAATCAGATGTATGGCGCGGTGGCACAAGTCACGGGCATGGAAGGCGTTGTCTGGTTTCAGCTGGTCTTTGGTCTCGTGCTCGCCGCCCTGGTCGCGCTGGTCGTCGTCGGCGGCATTCGCCGCATTGGTGAGGTTACCCAGTTTCTCGTGCCGGGCATGTGTGTCGGCTACTGCCTGATCTGTCTCGGCATCATCGTTGCCAACCTCCCGCAGGTCCCTGAACTGCTGGCATCGATCTTCGTGCAGGCCTTCACGCCCGAGGCGGCCTTCGGCGGCTTCCTGGGCGTTCTCATTCAGGGCATGAAACGTGCCGCCTTCTCAAACGAGGCCGGTCTCGGTTCTGCTGCCATCGCCCATGCCGCGGCGAAGACGGACGAGCCGGTGCGTGAGGGGGTCGTCGCCATGCTGGGGCCCTTCATTGACACCATCATCGTGTGTACGATGACGGCACTGGCCATCCTGATTACCGGCGTCCATTCCGATCTTGAAGAGGTGGTCGGCATTCGCGTGACTTCCGCGGCCTTTGAATCCGTGCACTGGATCCTCCCCTACTTCCTGACTTTGGCCGTCTTCGTCTTTGCCTATTCGACGCTGATTTCCTGGGCTTACTACGGCGAGCGCGCGACAGAGTACCTCTTTGGCACCTACGGCCTCTGGCCCTACCGGATCATCTACGCGCTGGTCGTCTTCGCGGGACCGCTCCTCAGCCTCTCGAACGTGGTCGACTTCGCGGACATGATGCTGTTGAGTATGGCCTTCCCGAATATCCTGGGCATGGTGTTCATCTCCGGCAAGGTACGGGAAATGCGCGACGACTACGTCCGCCGCCTGCGCAGCGGCGAGATGGAACGCAACTGGTAGTCTCCCCCATAACGATACGAGCTTGGGCCGACGCCCGGACGCCCGCGCCGATGAACGCACAAAGATCAGGCCTGCCGGTGACAACCGGCAGGCCTTCTTGCGCGAATAAACTTGGGCCGTGGCTATTGGATCTTCATTGCACCCGATAGCTCAGCCGCAACCGTCTGCATCTGATTGAGGTATTCGGTCCGCACCATCGTCCGGAGGGCCTGCCGATCCAGCTCGCTGCCGTAGCTTGCCGCCATGTCCTGCGCATCCAGAGCAAAGCCGCTTCCGCTGAAGTCCTGGGCACTGCCGATTAGTTCGTTCTTCAGTTGATCGAGGCGCGTGCGCACATCGCGCAGGGCGGCAAGCGATTTCTGGTACTCAAGGGGAAATTCGTCGGTCACACTCGCATAGCGAATCTCGGATTCGCGCAGATGCCCTACCGCATCCGCGTAGCGATCGCGGCTGGCCTCGCGCTCCGCGAGATCCTGGAAGCCCGCACCCTCTTCGAGGTACTTGCGGTTCAGGTCAAGTCGCGCTTCTCGGTCGCGAATCATGCCCGCAGCCTCAAGCCGCATCGCTTCCGCCGTCGGATGCAAGGCATTCGCGTTCAGCGCGGTCTCAAAGGATTCCAGAGCATCCTCCAGACGCGCATCGGTCAAGGCATCCTCGCCCTGCCGCACATAGTACTCCGAGATGCGCTCGGTCACGTCACGACGTCCCGGCTCCAATGCCAGCGCGGTCTTGTACTCGGCCATCGCACGGTCATAGAAGCCGTTCTCAAAATAGAGGTCCCCCACTGCCGCGGCGAGATCCGCATCGCGGTTCACCAGCTTGTCGAGGCGCTTGGCCGCCGCATCGATCTCGCCGGCCTTCCCGCGCGCGATGTAAAAGCGGTACGCATCGAGCGCGTAGCGGCGGTATTGCGCTTCACTCACCCCACCGGCGACCTCGGGCCCGGCGAGAATGCTGTACCACACGTCCGCCGTTGCGTTGGCCGCGCGGCTGACATCCTGCGACAGCATCGTGCCGGCCACCCCGCGAAAACCTACGCCGTCGCGGTACTCCTCTTCGATAACTCCGGTGTTCACGTTGGCCTCGTCGATCTTGCGGGAGAAATAGGATTTGGGCTCGACCAGCATCCGGGCGCTCGGCTCGAGCGGGGTCTTGACGATGTGGCTCTCCACATCGCCCCGCGTCAGCGGCGCAGTCGTGCTGGCGACCAGTTTGCCGAGCGCACCGAGACGATAGGCGAAATAGGGATCCACGCTCTGGCGGTTCACAGCCCGCAGAAGAATCATCTCGGCCTCAATCGCGGCGACCGGATTACCCACCAGATCGGGATACAGATCCTGAAGCGTTTGGTTCGACACCAGCGCCCCCTGCTGCACCTCTTTCTCCAGGCGATTCAGGGGAATGTTCACGTCGCCGGACACGATGTGCACCGCGGTACTGACGATGGCGGACTCGGCGCGAGGCCCCCACGCCGCTGCGGGAATCGTGCAGATGACGGCCGCCATGAGGGCCATCCACGGTAAGACTTTCGCAGGGGTTCGCATCGCCCGATCTCCTACTCGATTGCTGTGTGACTTCGTCATGATCATACCCCGCCCGCCGCAGCCAGCGATGTCGATCCCGCCGTGCCATCTACGGTCTGTTGCAACTGGTTGACCAGCATCTCAATCTCGGCATAGCGCACGCCCTGCGTGCCGGCACCGACCAACTCAAGGTAACGGCGCAGCTCGCCGAGGCCATCGCTCAATTGGTTGCGCGCCACGTAGAGCAGGCCGTTCTCCAGGTGCGCAGGCGCATACGCAGGGTCGCGGCTGATGGCGAGGCGGAAGGATTGCTGGGCCTGTGCAAGATCGCCTTGAGCGAGGTAGACCTTGCCCTGAATGGTGGACAACTTGGCCGACTCGCCACCGGCCGCCGTCGCCTTGCGCAGTGATTCCTGTGCGCGGGAAAGGTCGGCCTGATCGAGGAAGAGCAGCGCCATCTGTACCGCGGCCTCATCGGCGTATTCACCCTTGGCCACTTCGATGCGATCGAAGGCCTGCAATGCTTCCGTATTCAGGCCGTTGGCCTGCAGCCCGAGCGCAAAGAAGAACTCGGCAACTTCGATCGCCGGGTCGGCGTTTTTCGCGTCACGCAGCCGCGGCAACGCTTCCTCGAAGCGGCCCTGACTCATCAGCAACATGCCAAGCCGGGCATTCGCCAGCGCCTGGATGCTGGTTCCACTCTCGAGCGCACCCACCAGTTCAAGTTCAGCCTTCGCCTGATCCCCGAGCAGACTGGCCACAAGCCCCCGCGCGGTGCCGGTGTCGCCGCCGGCGGGCGCGGCATCCAGCGTGGCCTTCGCCGCGTCGAGATTACCCGCAAGTGCTTCGGCCACCCCGAGGTCATCGCGGTACTGGCCATCGCCGGTCGCGGCAATGAGCTTCTCCAATTGTGCTGCTTCGGCTTCGGGGTCCCCCGTGGCCCCCAGCAGCAGCGCGTACATGTATTGGATCCGAGTATTCTCCGGGTGATTCTCCGCGAGGCGGGAGAGCGCTTCGCGCTGCAGTGCGCGCCCGATCTCACCCGAGAGCCGGTTCGCGGTGACGGCCGCCATCAGTCCAGTTTCGACATCATCCGGCCGAAGGTTGGCAGCCTGGTCAAGGGCTTCCGCTGCACCGGGATAGTCGTTGGTCTGCCACTTGAAGATACCGAGGGTCTTCCAGGCTTCGGGATCATCCTGATGCCGCGAGAGGTGGGCATCAAGAACGTTGATTCCTTCGAGCATATTGCCGGCACGGGCCAGTTGCTTGGCCTGTGCCACGGGATCGCGCAGGGCCACGTAGGCGATCGCGCCCACGATGAGCACGGCCGCAACGGCCGCGAGTCCGCCGGCCACGAGCTTTAAGGTGCCCGGACCGCCGCTGGCCTGTTCTGCCGCAATCTTTTCGCCGGTCAATAGATTGACCCCACAGCGCGCGCAGATAATGTCACCATCGCGTACAGGCGCGCTGCAGTTGCGGCACTGCTGTCCCGATGGCGCATTCCGCGGCGGCGTGCTGCGGGGCGCCTGCTTCGCGGCGGCGGGCGCCGGGGGCCGGGCGCGCAGCGGCACGCCACAGTGGGGACAGGCATCCAGCCTGGGATCGGTCAGTTTCCCGCAGTAGGGACAGTTCATCGTCGCGGCCACGGTTCATGCTCCTTGGGCGCGCCCGTGCACCCTCTGGGGCGGGCCCGATCGCTAGGTCACCTCTTCAAGCACCCGACACCACGTCCCGCGGGACGCGGACACACACTTAGTCTTTGTCTGTCTCCGGGAACACGGCCTGACACGCCCGGCATTCCGGCGCGGCAAGACGGTTGCGCGCCCCGCAGGACGCGCACCGTTTGGTGAATAGTGCGGGCGCGCTGATCACGGCGACCAGCAATATCACACCCACCATCACCACGAGGTACGTGTCTGAGGACATACCCTGGCAGTGCTCCCGACGAACGGTTCAACAAGACCGCCCGTGCTCTCTGTGGAAAGTATACACGGGTTCGGGCGCGATGGGAAGGCCTTGTCAAGTATTTCGCTAGTCGAATCGCGATAAGCGTATGCGCCACGTATGCTTAGCATACGGCGGGGAAGATGACACAAAGCGCATAAAACGGATTTTTATTGCTGTAAGCGCAACCGCCCGCGGGGATGCCGGCCTAGCGGCGGCTGCGTCCGGCCGCCGAACTGCGACCACGGTTGCCGGCCATGAACTGTCCCCGGGCCGACTTGCCGATGCGCTTGCCCTTGTCGTCGAATCGGCGATCGCGCTTGTGCTGAATGCGCAGGGGACGGTAGCGCCACACGGCGTAGAGCGTGGCCAGGGCCAGAATGACTTCGAGGTAGAAGACCCATTGCGGATCATAGGCGTCCCGATTCCAGGGCTCCATCCACGGCGTGCTCCAACTCGGGGGTGCAAAGTCCTTGGTATCGAAGGCCCGCTTCATGGAGGACTGGTCCTTGAACCATGCCGCAAAGCGCACAAGCGTACCCATGGCCGCGTGAATAAGTCCCCAGTAGATAATCACCTCTACTGTGTAGAGAATGACGGGAACGCTGTACTTCCGGGAGAAGAAAATGAGCGGGAGTGCGCACACGCCGATCACCGCATAGGCGACCATATTCTCCTGAAGATGCGCGATAATGGTCTCTACTTGCATACATCCCGCTCCGTACAGGTCACTATTGACAGCCTACCACAAAACTCGTATTTCTGCCAAGGTGATTCGGGCATGCCCGGCACAGATTAGTCCGCCTCCATCTCGTATTTCTGGAGACGATAGCGCAGGGATCGGGCGGTAAGTCCGAGTAACTGCGCGGCTTTCTTCTGCGAATACTTGGTGGTCTGGAGCGCCTGCTTGATCAGCGCGATCTCCAGGTCGGCCACGGTCGCCTCGAGATCGATGCCTTCCGAGGGCAGCGTGCCCATGTCCGGGCGCACCTCCGGCACAAAGTTCTGCACGTGCGGCGGCAGGTCGAGGGTGTCGATCTGCTCTCCGGCACACAACGCCACGGCGCGTTCCATGACGTTGCCCAACTCACGCACGTTTCCCGGCCAGGAATAGCTGCGCAGAGAACTCTCCGCCTCCGGCGAAATCTCCAGCGGTTTCCGCCCCATGTTTTCCGCGTGCGACTTTGCAAAGTGGCGCGCGAGCAGTGGAATATCATCGGCGCGCTCGCGAAGCGGTGGCATCGTGATTGGAATGACGTTCAGGCGGTAGTAGAGGTCACTCCGGAATCCCCCTTCTTCGGACATGGCCTCGAGATCGCGGTTGGTCGCAGATATGATCCGGACGTCGACCTTGATGGCCTGTGTTCCGCCGACGGGCGTGACCGTGTTGTTATCGAGTACCCGCAGCAACTTCACCTGCAGTTGCAGCGGCATCTCGCCGATCTCATCGAGAAAGAGCGTGCCCCCGTTGGCGACGGCGAAGAGCCCTTCCTTGTCTTCGTTGGCTCCGGTGAAGGCGCCTTTCTTGTAGCCGAAGAGTTCGCTCTCAAGCAGGGTCTCGGGAATGCCGCCACAGTTGATGGCCACAAAGGGCTTGTCCACGCGCGGGCTGAGGTTGTGCAGCGCGCGCGCGATGAGTTCCTTGCCGGCGCCGCTCTCGCCGTGGATGGCGACCGTGCTCGGCAGAGAGGCGACGCGCCGGACCATGTCGAGCACTTCGAGAAATTTGGCGCTCTTGCCGATCATGTTATCGAGCTTGGCGTGGCGCTTCTGTTCCTTCCGGAGCGCCTCGTTCTCTCGCATGAGGTTTCGCTGGCGGATGGCGTTCTCGACGCGCAGCTTGATCTCGTCGTTCTTAAAGGGCTTCTGGAGATAGTCGTCCGCGCCACGCTGCATCGCTTCGACCGCACTGTCCACGGATCCGTGCGCCGTCATCATGATGACCGGCGTGCTGGGTGAGTTCTCCTTCATCCAGATGAGCAGCTTGAGGCCGGCGTTGCGGTCGTTGCCCATATAGAGGTCCGTAATGACCACGTCGAACTGCTCGTTCTCAACCCGGGCCTGGGCCTCATCGGGATTGGAAGCGATAGAGACGGCGTGTCCGGCGTTCTGCAACACGATTTCCAGCAACTCACGCATACTGGGTTCGTCGTCTACCACCAAAATCGAATGTTGCGCCACTGGGCCTACTCCTTCTGCGCCGCGGCGGGGAGACGCACGGTCATCGCGGTGCCGCCGCCCGGCCTGGACGACGCGCGCAGGGTGCCGTCGTGTGCCGTAATGATGCGCAGGCAGATCGCGAGCCCCATTCCCACACCCCGCGCCTTGTCAGTATAAAAAGGCTCGAAAATCCGCGCAACCTTGTCCGGCGGAATGCCCGGTCCGGTGTCCTCGAAACGCAGTTCCACAGGACCGCCTTCTGCGCGCAGGATGATGCGTAACTCGCCGCGCTCCTCCATCGCTTCGATCGCATTCTGCCCGAGGTTTGTGCAGACCTGCTTGATCTGGGTCGGATCGATCGAGACCAGGCAAGACACCTCGGGGGCTTCCATGACGATGCTGAGCCCATCGACGGTGGCTTCATCGTGACGGCGATCGAGGTCGTTCTTGACCTCGCGCACGAGGTCTCGAAGGTCCACCACCTCCCGGCGCCGGCTGGGGTTCCGTGCGAAGTCGAGAAAGCCAGTCACGATCTCATTGAGGTGATCGGACTCCCGAATAGCGATTGCGGCCAGTCGCCGGACCATGTCCGGGCTGTCGGTGTTCTGCTGTAATTCGTCCACCGCGCCGCGAATCGACGCGACGGGATTGCGAATCTCGTGGGCCAGGCCCGCGGCGAGTTCGCCAATCACCGCAAGGCGATCCTGTTGCTGGAGCTCCTGGCGCATGTTTGCCATTTCGGTCAGGTCGGTAAAGGTGGCAATGAGTCCGGTCACATGGCCGTGCCCATCGCGGATGCGGTTCGTGGTCAGGCCGAGGAGAATGGATGCGTCATCACCGATCTCCGTGTGGAACTCATAGGACGAGAAGTCCTTGTTCAGGCGTAGCGCCGTGGTGACTGGACACTCCGCACCGGATTCCGGGCGAATGATGCCGTCCACATGCCGCCCGGCGACTTCGCCTTCGGCAAGGTGCAATATGTTGCATCCCGCGCGGTTCATCGCGATCACGATGCCCTTGCTGTCGGTAATCAGAAAGCCGCTGTTCATGTTGTCCAGGATCTCGCGCTGGAACTGCTTCATGCGGCTGACGCGCTGGTTCCAATAGCCGCTGATGAATGCGGTAAAGAAGAAGGAGATCGACTGGATG
>JAUIKJ010000111.1 GCA_030430835.1 Candidatus Hydrogenedentota bacterium | reverse complement strand
AGACGACGCAGCACCTGCGACACCACAGTTGCCCAACGGTCGGCCCATCAGCGACGAAGAACTCAAGTCCTTTGTCCACGTCGATTTGAAGATGCTGGACAACCCGGAGTATTTCCGCGCAATCTTTGAGAAAGCCTGATCCTTCCTGCCTGGCAGACTGAGACGTAGTCATCCGCGTGGCCCCTTGGGGCCGCGCTTTTTTTATCCTCTTACCGCTTGAACCTGCACCATCGGTGCAAGTACAACCGACGCGGTCAAACACTCTGGAGGACGTCCCGCATATGGCCATGCAACCCACCGATTCTAATGGCAACGCGCTGGGAACAGGCTGCGCCATGCTCTTCGGCCTGCCCTTCGCGCTGGTCGGTATCGTCATGGGCGGCTACATCGCATCGCTCTTCTACGAAGCCTACGCAATCCGGAGTTGGGAACCGGTGCCTGTGCGTATCCTCAGCGCGGATGTGGAGTCCCACCGCGGCGACGACAGCACCACCTATTCCCTGGCGGCACGCTATACCTACACCGTCGACGGCCGCAGCTACACGAATGATCGGGTCTACATTGACGACAGTTCGGACAGTTTCCGAAGCTCGCACGAGAAAAAGGCGGCCAACCTGCGTGCGCGCCGGGACCGCGGCCAGACCGTGACCGGCTACTACGATCCCGACAACCCGGCCGACGCCATTCTCTACCGCGAGCCACGGCTGATGATCTTTGCGCTGATGCTGCTCTTTCCCGGACTCTTCGCACCGATCGGCTGTGGCCTGATGGTGGGCGCCTTCAGCGCACATACTACGGAACGCGATCAGGTGCGCCGGAAGGCGCATCACCCGGGCGAACCTTGGATGTGGCGGGAGGACTGGGCCCGGGGTGAAGTCGAAGCGGGGTCCACGACGATGCCTGCGTTCTGGCTACTCGCCCTGTTTCTTTGGCTCGTTCTGACGGCGCCGCTCTTTCTCTTCGCTGCGGAATACCTGCTCCAGGGGGATCTTATGTCCGCCCTGCCAGCCGCGCCCTATATCATCATTGACCTCGTCGTCGTCTACCTGACCCTGCGCAGCTTCGGCCGCGCGCGGCGCTATGGTATGGCCACGTTGACACTGGCCCAGACACCCGCGCTGCGCGGAGCCCCGCTCGGGATCACCCTTCGCACGGAAGGGGAACTCCCCCACCACGACGACCTCGACGTGACCGTCCGCTGCGAGCGCATTCGTACGGTGAAGCGCGGGAAGAATTCGAGCACCACGCGCGACGAGGAATGGAGCACGCAGCTGAGCATTCCCGCGACCGAGATCGCGCGACGCGGCAATGCGTCGGAAGTCGCCTTCGCGATTGACCTGCCGTCCCACACACCCGATACCAGCAACGAAGATTCGAAGAACCGGGTCGAATGGAAGCTCAAGGCGGTCTGCAAGACCAGCGGCTACGACTTCCACGCCGAATTTGAACTGCCGGTTTATGGCAGCCGCACCATCGACGAGCCCGCTGCGTCCATGGAAGCCGCCACGGTGCAGGCCGAACCGGTCCACCTGGATCCCAAGGTCGTGGAAGTATCGGAGACCGCCAGCGGCGGCCTCGACTTTCATTTTCCGCGCGGCCGATTTCTCGGGGCGAGTCTGGTGCTCTTCATCTGCGTTGCGGTCTTCGGCGGGGCCACGGTGGCGATGGTGTTTGCCGACGATGTTCCCACCATCATGCCCTACGCCTTTGGCGGCACAACGCTTATCCTCTTCCTCATCATTCTGCAAATGCTCACCGGTAGTGTCCGCACCGTCATCGAACACGGTGAGATGCGAATTCGCCGCGTCGTACTGTTCCGCCCAAAGCGTACGCGCATCAAGCAGGGCGAGGTCGAATCGATTACCACCAAGACCGGGATGCAGGTTAACGGCCGGCAATTCTACGACATCATCGTGAAGCTGAAAAGCGGTACGCGGATTAAGGCGGGCACCTCGGTTCCGGGCTGCCATCAGGCCGATCAGATCGCCGCCATCATGAGCGAAGCCCTCCGCTCTTAGCATGGCCAGGCGTACCGTACATACACGCGGTTGATCCGCTGGACCAATCCGGGCTTGCACAACCGGGCCTGTGTTTGGTATTCTCTGGGTTCTGGCGCGGGGTGGAGCAGTCTGGTAGCTCGTTGGGCTCATAACCCAAAGGTCGTCGGTTCGAATCCGGCCCCCGCTACCAATTTAGCGCTAAAGGGCTTGCAGCGAATGCTGCAAGCCCTTTTTCTTTTTGCCGTCTTTCTATCCGCTTGGCACCTACTCCGGCTTCGGAAATGTCCGGTGCTTGCTATAGCGCGGATAGGTCTCGAAGATCTCGCCGTCGCCGACCATGCGCGGATCACCGGTCTCCCGGAGATAGGCGTCCATCTGGGTACCCAGGCGCTTCGCGGTTTCCGCGTGTGCGGGATCGGTTGCAAGATTGTTCAGGCAAGCGGGGTCCGCGACGATGTCGTACAACTCCACCGCCGGGCGTTTATCGACCGCCCAGCGAAAGTAGCGTGCGAACGCCGGATCCTCACGGTGGTCACGCATAAAGTCGAAGGTCGGGCAGGCATCAATGTCGTGGTAGGCACCGTGCATGGGACCCAGTTCCGCGGTGTCCACCGGGTTGCTCCCCTCACCGAACTTCTGTGGCGCACCCGCCGGCCAATAGTCCGGGTGGAAGTTCCGCACGTAGAGGTACTGTTGCGTGCGCATGCCCCGCTGCGGATAGCCCCGAGATTCGTAGCGCGAGGAGGAATGACGTTCGCGCGCGGAGAATACCGCGTCGCGCGCGGCGATGGCACCGGGCACTTCGCTCTGGGTCAGCACGTCGAGCAGGCTGATCCCGCGCATGGCTACGGCATCGCCTTCGATGCCGGGATGCGCCACGCCAGCGGCCGCCAGGAAAGTTGGCGCGAGATCCACGAGACTCACCAGCGTATCCACTCTGCGCCCGCCCGCCGCCTTCCCCCAGCGGATGGCCAGCGGCATATGGATTCCGTATTCGTACATGTTTGCCTTCGCCCGCGGGAAGGCCATGCCGTTGTCGGAGGTCACCACCACGATCGTGTTGTCCAGTTCCCCCTTGGCCTCGAGCAGCGCGAGCATTCGCCCCAGATGTTGATCGAACCATTCGATCTCCGCGCAGTAATCGAGCATATCATCACGCACCTCCGGCGTATCGGGCAGGAAAGGCGGCGGGGTGCCGTCCGCCAGGACTTTCCCCTGCTCGCGCCCCAGCCCGGGCTTGAATGCGCGGTGCGGTTCGTGACCGCCGAACCAGAATGCGAAAGGCTGATCGGGCTCCCGGCTCTCCAGGAAGGCGGCAAAGTTGGCCGCATAGTCCTTCGAGGACATCCCCACCGGCACTTTCGTGCGCACATCGTTCCACTCCGGCCCCGCAGGATTGCGGGTTCGGCCGGAGACTTCAAAGTCACCCGGGGCCCAGCCCTTGCCCGTGAAGCCCACCGCGTAGCCGGCGGTCTCCAGAATGTCTGGGTAGCTGTGGTAACGCGCCGGGAAGCTGCTTGCGTGGGTACCGGCGTGCTCAAGTTGCCAGCAATTGCGCCCGGTAAGCAGCGCGGCGCGCGAGGGGCTGCAACCCGGCGATGCACTGAAGGCCTGGCTGAAATAGATGCCCTCCCGGGCCACACGATCGAAGTGGGGCGTCTTCACACCGGGATAGCCTGCGAAGGATGTGTGGCGGAAGGATTGATCGTCCGATATGGCGAGCAGGATGTTCGGACGCGTCTCGGTGGCGGACGCCGGGCCGGCTGCGGCCAGGGCGGCCAGTAGAAAGAGTCCAAATCCTTGCATCGCCATACCGGATCGCATCGTCACATCCTCATCGTTGTCCTCGGGTGCAAGCGCTTCGGGGATAACAGCGCCCCACCCCACGCTTCACGACCGTCATCCGCCCGCGCAACACCCGGCCCGGGTGCCGTGGTGCTGCGGATGCGCGCAGTATACGCGGCCCACTTGGAATTTACGACACCCCCCGAAAACGCGTATGATGCGGCTTTACATCCACAATCCATAGCCATTGGCTTTCGCACAGGAGATTTGTCATGCGCCGTACACTGACCCGCCGAGACTTCATGAAGGCTGCCGCATTCAGCGTGGCCGCGATGAAAACTGGACCAGCGATCGCTGCGCCCGGATCGGCCAACGAAAAACTGAACATCGCCATCGTCGGTGTCGGCGGCCAGGGTGCCTACAGCTACGGCAACGTGCGCAAGGAGAATATCATCGCGATTGCGGATGTGGACTCCGTGCGCGCGGGACGCCCCTTCGCGCGGATGGACGCCTCGGGCCAGTTCACGGATTACCGGCGCATGCTGGACAAGCTGCACAACGAACTCGATGCGGTCGTCGTGGCCACGCCGGACCACACCCATTTCCACCCGTCCTACATGGCGATGGACTACGGCCTGCACCTCTATCTCGAGAAGCCGATGGCCCACAACGTGTGGGAGATTCGCAAACTCACGGAACTCGCCGAGCACAAGGGGGTTGCCACGCAGTTGGGCATGCAGCGGCACGTGAAAGACAACATGCACCGCGTCACGGAATTGGTGCAGTCTGGCGCGATCGGCGAAGTGACCGAGGTCCACAGCTGGGTCAACAGCGAGCGCGGCATGTATCCGCGCCAGGAAGAGCCGCAGACGGTTCCCGCGACCCTGGACTATGATCTCTGGCTCGGTCCGGTGGAACACACCCCCTACGACTCGAAGATTACTCCCTATGGATGGCGCTTCTGGTGGGATTTCGGCACGGGCGAGTCCGGCAATTGGGGCTGCCACATTTTGGACATTCCCTTCGCCGCACTCAACTTGGACTACCCGACCCACGCCGGCGCAGACGGACCGCCCCCCCACCCGGAGATGACGACCCAAGCGATGCACTCGTGGTTCGATTTCCCGGAGCGGGATGGGCGCAAGGCACTCAAGCTGCACTGGTACCAGGCCAAGGGCGGGCCGGAAATCCTCAAGGAATATGGCCTCTCCGCCGGCGGGAAGAACACACTCTTCATCGGCACGAAGGGCCTCCTCCTCTGTGGCTTCGACGAGCGTGTGCTGCTCCAGCAGGACGCCGAAGGCAACTGGGTGCCGAAGCTCACCCACGAGGACGCCATGGAATTCGCGGTGCCGGAGCAAACGGTTCCGGATTCCCCCGGGTTCCACGTGGAGTTCCTCAATGCGTGCAAGGGCGACGACACGCCGCCGACCTGCAACTTTGCCTATAGCGGCCCGCTCTCCGAAACGGTGCTTCTTGCGAACGCCGCCTATCGTTCGCAATCCAGTTTCGACTGGGACCACAAGACGATGACCTGCGTCAACGCGCCGGCCGCCCAGGCGTTCATCAAGCCCTCGTACAAGAAAGGCTGGGAACTCGGCTGACGTGTGTCCCCGTTGCCCGCGGATAGAACGCGATAAGGACTCGTGCCGCATCGCGGTCGCGGGGGCTGTACGAAGGCACGCGAAGAAAACTGAACGGAAGCCCTGACACGATGCGAACGGTGTTGGCCATATGTCCGCACGCGGATGACGCTGCCGCCTTCTTCGGCGGCACCCTTACGCGCTTCGCCGATGAAGGCTGGCATACCGTACTGGTTCGGGTCACCGACGACGCCAAGGACTCGGTCGGACTGAACGAGGCTGAGACCCGTGACCGCAACACGAAGGAACTCGCGGCAGCAGCGGCGATCATGGGCGTGGCGGAAATCGTCGATCTCGGCTTCCCTACGGACACGCTTGCCGATGTGTCCAAGGTCGCACTGCGGGAACGCATGGTGTATCTCTTCCGTAAACACCGGCCCTACGCCGTGTTCAGTTTCGATCCCTTCGGCCGCTTCGAGGGGAACCTCGATCACGTCGTCACGGCACAGGCCGTTGAAGAGGCCTACTGGGTAGCCTGCTTCGACCTGCATCATCCCGAGCATTTCGCGGAGGGCTTGCACCCCTTCTCGGTATGCGAGCGATGGTACTACGGCCGCGACATTGCCGAGCCCAATCAATTCATCGACATAACTGAACAGTGCGATCGCAAGGTGGCGGCCTTCGCCGCGCACAAGGCCATGGTGCGCAATATCATCCACCAGTATCGCCTGCAGGCGGAAAGCTGGGGGCGGCGCGTGCCGGCCTTTGACGCCGCCATGGAGGGCGATACGACGCCGCTGCTGCAGATGTGGGTGCAGGCACAGGGGAGCGCCTGCGCCCGGGAAGGTGCGCTACCCGAAGGCCGGCTCGCGGAGGCGTTTCGACTGGTCCGCTTCGGCGCGATGGAGGAACTCATCCAATCGATGAGCGAGCCGATCCCAGGAGCCGAAGCTCCCGTCCCGCGCCCGGGCCTCGATTACTAACCCCATACCACCCGAGCGGCAGAATCGGCCGCGCTTGCGTCATGACCAGCGAAAAGCCCCGGGCACCTTTCAGGTAACCGGGGCTTCGTGTTTCATGGATGCAATGCGTTAGCGAGCGCGCTGGGCGTAGCGCCGGCGTGGACGAAAGCTCTTCCCGTTCCCGTTGCCGCCATTGCCACCCTGCCGGGGACGCTGCGGCCCCTTGCGGCCGTGGTGATTCGCGCGCTGGGACTGCCCACCGCCATTCGGGTTGTAGAGGGAGCGCACCTGCACCTCGCCGTCCCACTCGGTACGCGGGAGATGCTTGCCGAGGCCGCGCTCAATCGTACCCAGGTCCTTAAGGTCTTGCGGGGTCACGAAGGTAATCGCCGAACCGCTCTCGCTCGCGCGACCCGTGCGGCCGATGCGGTGCACATAGTCATCGAAGCTGCCCGGGATGTCGAAGTTCACCACGTGGGTCACCCCCTGGATATCGATGCCGCGCGCCGCGACATCGGTGGCGACCAACACATTCGCGTTTCCGCGACGGAAGTGGTCGAGTGCCCGATCACGCTGGTTCTGCGATCGGCCACCGTGAATCGCCTGCGCCTTCACGCCCTGACGATTCAGTATCTTGGCGATCTTGTCGGTGCGGTATTTCGTCCGAAGGAACACGATCGCGGAGCGCACCTCCGGATCCTTGAGAATCGTGGAGAGCAGTTCGGTCTTCCGGTCGGCCTCCACGCCGTACATCGCCTGCGATACGGTATCGATCGGCTTGGCGACCGGACCCACCTCGATGCGCTTGGGATTCCGCTGGAAGTCCTGCGCTAGGTGGCGCACATCGTCCGCGAAGGTGGCGGAGAACAGCAGCGTCTGGCGCTCTTCGGGCAATTCGGAAATGATCCGGCGCATGTCCGCGATGAAGCCCATCTCGAGCATGCGGTCCGCCTCATCCAGCACGAGGATAGACAGATCGTCGAAGCGCACATTGCCGCGCGCCATGTGGTCCAGCAGGCGGCCGGGCGTCGCGATGACGATCTCCGTGCCGGCGCGCAGGGCCTTGGTCTGCGGGAACATTCCGACTCCACCAAATACACAGACCGTGCGCAGCCCCAGCGGACGTGCCATCGCGGAGATGACCTTGTCCACCTGCTGTGCCAACTCGCGCGTCGGTGTGAGCACCAGCATGGAAGTACGGCGGCGCTTCACGTCGGCAAGACGTGTTACGGATGGCAGACTGAAGGCGAGCGTCTTGCCGGTGCCGGTCTGAGCGACCGCGATCACGTCGTGGCCCTCAAGGGCGACCGGGATCGACTCCGCCTGGATCGGTGTCGGTGCCGTGATGCGCTGTTTCGCCAGCGCATCGAGACACTTCGGGTGTACATCAAATTGATCAAAAGACATGGTTCTTCCTTGTTGTCCTACCGGTATCGAATGCCGGTCACGACCTGAGGTTCACTTGCTCAGGTCTGACAACGCGGGGAGACTACGCACAGGCGAGTGCCCAAAATTGGAGGTGAGCGAGTGGCGGGGACGAAGCCCGCGGGGATGGTTGCGAGAGCAACCGTTACTGACTGATGGAAGCATAGCATTCGATAGGGCTGTAATGCAAGTGCACAACGCAACAACGCACGGCAGGGCGCGGTTTCGACTCCCTGGCGGCGATGGATTACTTCTCGTTGAGCAGCCGCTCGGTCACCACGCGATAGCCTTCGACATCCTGCAGGCGCAACAAGAGAATGCGCTGCACCGCCAGGGCATGAAAAGACGGTGCCAGGGTGCGGGCCGCAGCGGAAGGCTGGTCGACGCCCTCGAAACGAATCACGTGGGTCCCGGTATCCAGGTCGTGCAGGTCCAGGGAAAGAAAGACGGGATCGAAGCCGGTGGAATGCAGGTCGTGCGGCGCGCCGATGGGCTTCCCGTCGATCGAGATGGCGCAACTGCTCGCAACGACGCCGTTCATCAACACGACATCCACCCGATAGCGGCCCGCCTCTTCGATCTCCAGATCAAACTCCAGACTGTAGGCCGGCTTGCCCGGCACATACATTACGGCGCCCGCGTCGGGCGCAACCAGAATCGGCGGGTCTGCCCGCCAGTTGAGGTCCGCCGGCTTCACCACGCGCCATGGCAGCACACGCTCGGCACGCGGCGCAATCGGGGTCTCGAAATGCGCGGGCGGGTACTGGTA
>JAUIKJ010000448.1 GCA_030430835.1 Candidatus Hydrogenedentota bacterium | reverse complement strand
TGGCTGGCGGTGAACGCGGCGAGGCGCTCGCTGTCGCCGCCCACGGGCATGGAGCCGGACTTGATGATCGCGTCGCAAACCTTCGTCGTCAGGAGAGCTTCCCTGAATGTCGGTGACGTTGGCTTGCCAGCCTGCAATCCCTGAATGAAATCGGCCACCGCATGAACGAAGGAATGTTCGTAGCCGATGGCGAGGCCCAGGAAATCGTCATCGAAACGGAATGGGGCCGGTACGAGCGCATCAGCAGCGAGACACAAACCAATCGGGACGACAAGCCTGCGCGGGTGTGGAAGCGGACGCCTATCATTCCCGAGCCGCTTACGCTCCCCCTGGAAGCGGGGAACATCCCGGTTCGACCATTGCACCCGGACCATCCCGACGTCGTGCTCTTGGGCCGTGCCCGGAAAGTGGAAGGCGACTGGGTGGTGACCCTGTTCCTGGTGAACCAGCAGGAAGCGCGAAAGCAGCGGAAAGACGAGGCGTGGGTCTTCCAGCCGAAGATCCGCGTGCGCGGGAAGACCGGCGAGGCCATCTTTGTACAGCGGAAGGCCTTGAAGGGCGACCTCTCCAAGCTCGACCCGCTGACCCGCGAAGAGTCCGAGACCCTGGACATGCTCTACCGCCATCGCCACGAGTTTGCGGTGGGGCATGGCATATCCGTCCACGCTACCCTTCCCGAGCCGCAGGCGGACCGGGCGACCCAGGTGGAGACGGAGTGGGTGCCCACGTACGAAGTGGCCCAGCAGACCCCGCGTTCCGCGGCGGATGACCCGAATCTCTCCGGCCTGGTGTTGGACATGAAGGCGCTGGCCGAAATGCCGAAGGGGGAATTCCTGGCCAACCTGCGCGTGATTGCGAAGGCCTACGGCCTCTGGATTCAGGCCGAGACAGCGAAGCTGACGGCACCCGGCGAGAAGCTCGAACATCACCAGAAGGCCGCCGAACGCGCCATTGCGCGCTGTTCGCGCGCCCAGGAGCGGATCGAGGAAGGTATTGCCCTGCTGGCGGCGGATCCTGTGGCGGAGCAATCGTTCCGCTTCGCCAACCGGGCGATGTGGCAGCAGCGTATTCACTCGATTTTCGCGCGGAACGTGCGGAAAAAAGACGACTCTGCCGAAGCCGGCATTGAAGCCGTGGATGTGGAAAAGAACCGAAGCTGGCGCCTGTTCCAGATGGCCTTCATCCTGCTAAACCTGCCGAGTGTCACAAATCTGCACCATCGGGATCGCAGCCACGAAACCGATGCCGTGGCCGATCTGCTGTGGTTCGCAACGGGCGGCGGTAAAACGGAAGCCTACCTGGGCCTGACGGCCTATACCCTGGCCCTGCGCCGCCTCCAGGGAGAAATCGAAGGGCGCCGCGGAGACCATGGGGTGGCGGTAATGATGCGCTATACCCTGCGCTTGCTGACGCTGCAACAGTTCCAGCGCGCCGCGGCCCTTCTCTGCGCCTGCGAGACGATACGCCGCCTCGAACGCGGCGAGCTGGACGGTCTCCTCGTCGGCGTCCCACCCCTCGTTCAAGATCGCCTGCGCCCGCTTGTCGTTGGGACTGCTCTTCAGCAGCGCCGCCGCGGCCGCGATGCGAATGCGGGGCGACTCATCGCCCAG
>JAUIKJ010000110.1 GCA_030430835.1 Candidatus Hydrogenedentota bacterium | reverse complement strand
CAATGGACTACTTTCCTGTTGGCCGGGCGCCTTCTGCCGCCCGGTGCCGCCATTATAGGTTTCTTTGGTCTATATATTCATCGGGGCGGCGCTCGAAGAACTGACGCACGCGATCCTGGGCGCTTGTTTCTGCTTCTTCGGTGGTGCCGCAGAACACGACCTTGCCCTGATCCAGCATCAGGATTCGGTCCGCCACCTTGCGTATGGAATCCAGCTCGTGGGTCACGATGACGAAGGTGATGCCCAGGTGCTGGTTCAAGTTGAGGATAAGATCATCGAGGCCCGCAGCCATAATCGGGTCGAGGCCGGCAGAAGGCTCGTCGAAGTATACCAGCGGCGGATCCGCGGCGATGGCGCGGGCGAGGCCGGCCCGCTTGCGCATGCCGCCGGAAAGTTCACTGGGCAGCTTGTGTTGGGCGGCACCTAGCCCCACGAGACCGAGCTTCGCGCGGACGATGGGATCAATAAGCCGCTCGTCCACCTGCCCGTACTCCCGCAGGGGCATGGCGACGTTGCTTCCGACCGTCATGGAGTTGAAGAGCCCGCTCGACTGGAAGGCGATGCCGAAGGTCTGTTGAACCTTGGCGAGTTGGGTCTCGTCGAGCCGGGCGATGTCCTTGCCCTCGTAAATAATCTCGCCTGCTGTGGGGGTGATGAGCCCGCACATGTGCTTGAGCAGTGTGCTCTTGCCGCAGCCGCTCCCCCCGATGATCACGAAGATCTCGCCCTTCTCCACGGAGAAGGAGACGTCGTTCAGCACTTGCGTCTCTCCGTAGTGGGCGTCGAGCTTGCGTACGTCAATCAGGGTATCGGGCATGGGGGCTTTCGGGAAGGCGAATTACCGCGCAGGATCTATACCGAATAGGGGTGAAAAGGTTTCATGGGAGCAGATAGTAGAACACGGCGGCAAAGACGATGTCGACACAGATCAACATGAAGATATCCATGACAACCGCGCGGGTCGTCATGAGACCGACGCCCCGCGAACCGCCCCGCACGCGCAGGCCGTTGTGGCATCCAATCAGCACGATGAAGATCGCGAAGATAATCGTCTTGCTCATGCCCTGAACGAAATCGGAGAAATAGGCCGCGTTGATCGTCTGTGTAATCCAGATCTCACTGGTAAAGTTGAGGACCACCAGCCCCCAGAGCGCGCCGCCGGCGATGCCGGAAATCATGCCCAGCGCCACGAGACAGGGCAGGACAATCAGCAGCGCGAGCAGCTTGGGGGAGACGAGGTACTGCACCACGTTCACGCCCATGCCACGGAGCGCGTCGATCTCCTCCTGCACCTTCATGGTGGCGAGTTCCGCGGCGATGGCGGCGCCCGTGCGCGCGGACACGACAACAGCGGTCATGATGGCGGCGAGTTCGCGCGAAAAACCGATCATGACCAGGTCGGCGACGAAGAGCTGCATGCCGTAGAGTTCGGCCTGCTTCGCCATGAGCATGGCAATAATCAGTCCGAGCAGAAAGTTCATCAGGCAGACGATGCCGATGGCCCGCACGCCCATCTCGTAGATCTCATCGAAGAAGTTTTCCCAGCGAAAGCCCTTGCCCTCGAAGGGGGCGAGTACGGTCCAGAACAGGGCATCCACACAGAGCGCGCCAATCTCCTTGACCTCGCCGAACGCGCTGAGCGTGGCGCCTCCTATCTGCTCGACGGCACCCGTGCGCCGTGGAGGCGCGGGGGGCTCGATTTCGAAGGCGGGGCGAATCAGATTCAGGTAGCCGTCGTCCGAAGCACCCTCAAGCCGCAGTTCGGCCCGCCGCTTGCGCAGCAAGTCAGATGCCGCCAGAAGCCAGGCGGCGCCCTTGGGATCCACATGCCCTGTCTGGCTCAAGTCGACCGTGGCGACATCGCCCCGTTTAAGACGCTTGCCGCGCACTTCACCATAGAGCGTTTCGCCGGTCTTCGCATCGAGTCGCGCCGGGGCAGTAAAACGGGCCTCAGCCATCAGCCTGCCTCCAGGAGCGCGTCGAATCCCGCTTCATCCAAGATGGTCACCCCGAGTTCCTGCGCCTTGGTCAATTTCGAGCCGGCCTTGTCTCCGGCGATCAGGTAGTCGGTCTTCTTGCTCACGCTCGACGCCGCCTTCCCGCCGCGGGCCTTGATGCGATCATGGATCTCATCGCGGGTGTATTGCTGCAGCGCACCGGTCACGACGAAGGTCTTGCCCTCGAATATCTTCTCGATCGCCTGGCCTTCACCACGGTCCTGCGTCATGTTTACGCCCGCGTCTTTCAACGCGTTGATCAGCGCCCGGTTCTCTTCGGTCTCAAAAAAGTCGAAGACACTTTGCGCGACCGTCTCGCCCACCTCATGCACGGCGGTGAGCGCTTCGACCTGGGCCACCATGAGGGTATCCATGTCGCCGTATTCCTGCGCCAGAACTTCCCCCAGGTGGCTGCCGATATGGCGGATACCCAGCGCGAAGAGCAGGCGGCTCAAGGGCCGGGCCTTGCTCGCCTCGAGGGCGGCGACCAGATTGCCGGCGGACTTTTCGGCCATGCGCTCGAGACCGGCGAGGGTCTCCTGGTCTAGCCGGTAAAGATCCGCCGGAGACTTCACCAGCCCCAGGTCG
The DNA here is from genome assembly GCA_030430835.1 of Candidatus Hydrogenedentota bacterium. Classification (GTDB taxonomy): domain Bacteria; phylum Hydrogenedentota; class Hydrogenedentia; order Hydrogenedentales; family JAEUWI01; genus JAUIKJ01. The sequence goes on along the minus strand of JAUIKJ010000110.1, from coordinate 6,042 downwards.
ACCAACTGTTCGATGATCGCCGGACCGAGACCATCGATATCCATGGCCTTGCGCGAGGCGAAGTGCTCGAGGCGTTCCTTAACCTGTGCGGGGCAAGCCAGGTTCAGGCACCGCAGGAAGACACCGTCCGGATCCTTGTGCACCTCGGTACCGCACTCGGGACAGGCGGTGGGGATCGGGAAGGGATCGGCGCCAGCTTCCCGGAGTTCGGGCACGTAGCGCAAGACCTGCGGGATGATCTCTCCCGCCTTCTGCACCTCGATCGTGTCACCGACCCGCAGATCCTTGCGCGCAAGGTCCTCGAAATTGTAGAGGCTCGCCCGCTTCACGATGGTTCCCGCGAGGTGGACCGGCGCCATCTCGGCAACCGGCGTCAATGCGCCGGACTTGCCGACCTGTACCTTGATGGCCTCGAGCTTGGTGCGGGCGACTTCCGCCGCGTACTTGTAGGCAATGGCCCAGCGCGGCGACTTGGAGGTGAAGCCCAACTGGCGGCGCTGCGCAATGGCGTCAACCTTGATCACCATCCCGTCGGTCTCGTAGTCCAGGGCATGGCGCTTCTCGTTCCATTCCTCGCAGAAGGCGATCACTTCCTCGATGTTTGCGCAACGCTTGCGGTCGGCGTTCACCGGCAACCCCCAGGTCTTCAGCAAGCCGAGTGCTTCCTCGTGGGATGTGGATAGCACGCCTTCATCCGGGATGAGTTCGTAGAGATAGATCTCAAGGTTGCGCTGGGCGACCTGCTTGGGGTCGAGCAACTTGAGCGTTCCCGCGGTCGTGTTGCGGGGGTTGCGGTAGGGCTCCTCCCCCGCGTCGACACGCAGGGCGTTGAGGCGTTCGAGCTCGGTGTTCCTCATGAACACCTCGCCGCGCGCCTCGAAGGCTGGCGGATACGTGCCCGTCAACTGTTTCGGTACGGCGGCCATCGTCGCGACGTTGCGGGTAACATCGTCGCCGCGCTCGCCGTCGCCGCGGGTCGCAGCACGAACCAGCGCCCCTTGCTCATAGCGCAGGGACATGGCGACGCCGTCGATCTTGAGCTCGGCCACGTAGACAGGCGCTTCACCATCGAGGCCCTTGCGGACGCGCGCGTCGAAGTCGCGAAGCTCTTCGGCGCTGTAGGTGTTGTCGATAGACAGCATCGGCGTCCGGTGGGCTACGGTCTGGAAGCCTTCAAGCGGGGCACCGCCCACCTTCTGCGTGGGAGAGTCGTCGGCGCGCAGCGCCGGATTCGCCGCCTCAATTTCCTGCAGTTCACGCAGCAGGGCGTCGAACTCCATGTCCGAAATGGTCGGCGCGGCGTCCTCGTAGTAGCGGCGATTGTGCGCCACGATCTCCTGTCGAAGCGCTTCGGCGCGGGCAGCGATCGCCGCATCGGCTTTGGGTTTGGTTTTTGCCATGGCGCGGATTATAGATCAAGCGTGGGAAGCCGAACGATGTGCCGGGATTTCCTGCGGGGGGGCCACGGTTGACGCGGCTCATTTCGCCCCGTACTATGCGCACAGGCGGACAGCACGGGACACGCCGCCGGGAGACAGATTTGCATGGTCGACTTAGCCAAGATTCGTAGTCCGTTGTCGTGGCCGGGAAGCCGCACCGAACTCGAGGAAACTGTCCAGTCCGTCCTCGGGCCACTGCCCAAGGACCGTCCCGACCTGCAGGTCAAGACGGTGGATGAGTATGATTACCCCGGCTACACGCGGCGGCGCGTCAACTATTTTGTCGATCCCTGGACCCGGGTCGGCGCCTGGCTCTTTACACCGGATATCAAGGAAGAGATGCCGGCGCTGATTTGCTGCCATGATCGCGCGCCGATGGGCAAGGACGAGAGCGCGGGCATCTCCGGCGATATCCGCCTGGCCTTTGCCCAGCGCTACGCGGAAATGGGCTACGTGACGCTCGCGCCAGACTGCATACTCGCGGGCGAGCGCGTGCCAACGCGCGGCGAACCCTTTGATTCGAAGCCCTACTACAAGAACTCGACCAAGTTGTCCGTAGCGGGCAAGATGCTTTCGGACCATATTCAGGGTGTCAGTATTCTGATGGAAGCAAAGCGCGTGGACAGCGCGCGAATTGGCGTCATCGGCCATGGGCTCGGTGCCTTCAACGCGCTCTTGCTCGCCGCCTTCGACAACCGCATCCAGACCTGTGTCGCCATCAACGGCTTCACGCGCTTTGAGACGGACAAGGAACCCCAGCGCTGGGTAGACGATGAGGGCCTGTCGCTGATGCCCAAGCTGAAACCCATGATTGAGGCCGGCAAGTATAACTTCGACTGGGAGCATATCCTGGCGCTGGCGGCGCCAAGCCCCACGCTGGTGATTTCCAGCCTGAGCAATTCCATCTATTCCAACCCGAAGAGTTGCCAGAAGGCGGTCAGCCTTGCCGGGCGCGTGTACAAGGCGCTTGGCGCGGCCAACGCCCTGGATCAGTTTACCCACCATGACGGACACCGTGTGACTCCTGAGACCATGGAGATCACAGACGACTGGTTCGAACGCTGGCTCTAGGCCCAGGCCGGGAATAAAGCGCCCCTGACATGGATTATTGTTTTTCGTGAATGAGTTCCCGGGGGCCCCTTGATGCTCCCCGACCGTGTGTGTGGAGAAGTCTATGGAAGCCGAAGTTCTGCAGCGTGTCCAGAAACTGATTGAGAATATCGAGGGGGTCGTCTACGGCAAGCACGAAGTCGTCAAGCTCTGTGTGGTCGGGCTGCTCGCGCGGGGACACATTCTGATTGAAGACGTACCCGGCATCGGTAAGACCACGATCGCGCAGAGCATTGCCCGATCCATCGACTGTTCTTTCAGCCGCGTCCAGTTCACCAGCGACATGCTGCCGTCGGACATCATCGGCGTTTCGATCCTCAACCCGAAGACGAACAATTTCGAGTTCCGTCCGGGCCCAATCTTCGCCAGTGTCGTACTGGCGGACGAGATCAACCGTACGCCGCCCAAGACGCAGAGCGCGCTGCTGGAAGCGATGAGCGAGTACCGCGTGTCGGTCGATGGCAAGACGCATCCGGTGCCGCGGCCGTTCATGGTGCTGGCGACGCAGAATCCGGTGGAGTACGAAGGTACCTACATCCTGCCGGAGTCACAGCTGGACCGCTTCCTGCTGCGCGTGGAGATGGGCTACCCGCCCGAGGACGACGAGATGCGCATCATGCGGCGGCGTGATCCCCTGCAGGTTATTGAAGACCTGAAGCCCGCCATCAGCGCCGATGAACTCATCGCACTGCAGGACCGCGTGGGCCAGGTCATCGTGGATGAAAGCGTGGCGCGCTACCTGCTCGCCATCGTCCGTGGTACGCGCACCCACGAACTTGTGCAACTCGGCGCGAGCCCGCGTGGTTCGCTGGCTTTTTTCGAGGCGTGTCAGGCGCGTGCACTGGTCGAGGGCCGCGATTATGTAACCCCAGGCGATGCGAAGACCATGGCCCCCCTGGTACTCGCACACCGTCTGCTCGTGAAATCACGCGGGGCGGACCTCGCCACGGCCGCGCAGGAGCGCATCCGCGTGGTGAACGAGATCGTCCAGGGTGTGAAGGTCCCCGTCTAGCATGGGGGCCGCGCGGCCGAGATCGTCGTGGCGCATTCGCCTGACCGGGGTGACCTTTGGGCTGATCTTCGCGTTGGTACTGCTCTCCGCGTGGAATACGGGCACGAACCTGCTCTACATCGTGGTCGGTGGCATTGGAAGCTTCCTGCTGATCTCGGCCCTGTTTACCGGCGCGACAATCGGCCGGCTCAGGCTGCGCCGCACGGCACCCCGGTCGGTTTACCGCAGCCAACCCTTCCACGTGCATCTGCGCATCGAAAACCCCAAGCGCGTGTTGTCGGCGCTGGGCCTTCGGATCGAGAATGCGGAACGCCGCAACGAGCTTTCCGGCTATGTACTGAAGATTCCGCCGCGGAGCGCGGCCCATGTCAGCGTGGAGGAAGTCTTTGCGCGGCGCGGGGTCTATCCCCTCCCACCGACGCGGCTTGCTTCGACGCTGCCCTTCGGCCTGTTCCAGCGCAGCCTGACCTACCAGGACGACCTGGAGGTCGTGGTCTATCCGCGCATTCACAAAGTGCGCACCACGGCCGTGGAGCAGACACCGGGCGCGCGCTATTCGCCGCGCAGCCCAAATGGTGAAGGCGATGAGTTTTACGCGCTCCGCGAGTATGTGATCGGGGACGATATCCGGCGCATCGCCTGGCGCGCCAGCGCGCGGTTGGGCACCTGGGTGATCCGCGAGCTGTCGCAGGACAACTCGAAGTTTGTGGTCTTCGCGTTGGACACCTGCCGCACCGACGACCCGGAGTTTGATACGCACTTCGAAGAGGCTGTCGAACTGACGGCATCGCTCGCCGTGTCACTGCTGGAACGGCAGTACAACGTGGCGCTTGAGGCGCCCGGCGTTACCGTCGAGAGTGGTGAAGGGCCGAGCCAGCGCACACATATCCTGGAGGCGCTCGCGCGCATCACGCCCGCGCCGCCGAATGAGTACAACGACTTCGAGCAAATGGCCCGGCGTCTTGAGGCGCAACATGTCACGCTGCTGTGTATCTCGCCCGATGCACGCCGCTGGGGGCGTCGCGGAGGGGGCACGCACCGGGTGCTGGATCCCCGGGAGTTGATCCATGGATAGGCATCCGGGCACGGCATTGCGCATCGCGTCGTCGCTGCTGGTATTTGCCGGCTATATGGCCCTCGCCTCGGTCCAGCGTTATGGCCCGATGGTCCTGCTGGTGCCGACGCTGGCGATCATTTTTGCGCCCATCGGTGAGCGCCTTGATGCGAAGTATCCGAGTTACCGGGTCATATCGCTCGCCTTGACCATTACCTATTTCTGCTTCATCCCGCTGTCCATCATGACCCTCGGCCTGCTCAATGGCGTCATCATGCTGACGACCTTCATCCAGATCTACACGCTGGTCCACGTGAAGGGCGAACGCAACTACAACCATCTTTACCTGATGTCCTTCTTTATTCTGCTCGCGGCATGCGTTCAGGCACCGGAACCCATCATCGCCTTCGTGCTGTTGCTGTACTTGGTCAGCGCGATCTGGGCCTTCGTGGCGCTACGCATCGAAGCGGATGCCGCGCAGAGCCCGGCCAAGCACGAACGCATCACGGACATTCACGAGCAGCGTGCCCATGCGGTGGGGCAGGGACGGCGCATGTATGACGGCGGCATGATTGTGTCCATCAGCACGATGTGTCTTGTCGCGGTCGCGATCACTGCGGCCATCTTCTATTTCACCCCGCGTATCGAGGCCGGCTTCCTGGGCAACAACGCGCCCGTCGCCCCTTCGACCGGGCTATCGGACGACGTCTCGCTCGACGGCGGTGCGTATATCCAGGAAGACCAGACAGCCGTGATGCACGTAAAGTTCCCCGAAGAACCTGCGGGACGTGCCAGTGTCGGCAAGCTCTATTGGCGGGTCAGTACCTTCGCCCGTTACCAGGCAGGCAACTGGCGGCGCGAGTCCCTCCAGAACCATGAACAGCCCGGGGTAAACGATCTTAGGTCCCGGCGCATGCGGCACATTGGCATGGAGAATCCGCTGACCCTGGTCCGTTACCGATCGCGGGATGAGCACCGACGGGTTCACCAGGAGATCTACATGGACAACGTGCCGACACAGGGCATGCCGGCGCTGGACCTCGTGCAGGAGGTACAGATTGGCGGCAGTCCACGGCGTACCCGGGTCACCTGGGACGAAGCCCTGGATTTCACGGTCTCGCTCACCACCTCGGGACCGCGCCAGATGACCTACGAAGCCTGGTCAGAGATTCTCGCGTATTCACCCGAGGAATTGCGTGCCGCGCCGATGAACTTTGATGGTCTCACACCACGGGATCACGAACTGTTGATCCAGCACGATCTGCTGCCGCAGACCGTGGAACTCGCGCGGGCGGTCTCGATCCCGGTCATCGCGTCCGGCGGCATCACGAGCCTGGATGACGTGAAGGCGCTGTGTGCCGTCGCCGGAGAAGGGATCATCGGCGCCATCACCGGCCGCGCGATCTACGAGGGCAAGCTGGATTTCG
>JAUIKJ010000109.1 GCA_030430835.1 Candidatus Hydrogenedentota bacterium | reverse complement strand
GGTCTCGAGGTTGGTGGCTGTCTTCTCATTGCTGCCTTCGGCGCCGTCGGTGTAGGTCTCGGATTCGACCATCTTCTCGTCGAAGTCCATCAGCGCGCTGACGCGCACGATCGCGCGTTTGCCTATGTCGCGCATCGCCTCCATGATCCGGGCTTCGGCTTCACGCTCGATTTGGACCACGTGTTCCTGGCGTGAGTTTGCGACCGCCATGTATGCGGAGGCGGGCGGGGCGTGCAGGTTCACGCCTTCCGTGGTGTTGATTGTGATGTTGTTGGCACTCAGGTTGGGACCACCGGCGGCGGCCACCATATTGACCATGCCGCGCACTTCCTGCTTGTTCGGCATGCGCGACACCTTGAGGGTCACCGCCGCTTCGGAAGCTTTCTGGTCTTCGCGAAAAAATTCGTCCGGGGCCTCGCGGATGAGCACGAGCGAATAGTCGATAAAGTCGAGGGAGTTCAGGTGCTCTTCAATTTCCCCTTGAATCGCCTGCATGAACTGCACGTCCTGCAGCCAGCGGCTGCTCATCAGTTCCGCCGTCTGAATCGATTCCAGGCCGGGGGTGCGGGGGCGACCGACGGGAAGATTGTTCTGGGCGAGCAGCATCATCAACTTGCTGCGGTCGGATGCCGGCACGGTCACCGCCGTGTTGTCCGCGGAGATCTGATAGTCCCCGCCGTTCTGGTCGAGCAACTGGGTGACTTCGGAAAGCTGGTTGGGATCCAGGCCGGAGGACAGGGTGACGTATTGCTGGCGTGCGCCGGTGGCGACGATGAATCCGAGCACAACGAGAACCGCGAGCCCCGCCATCACGATATTGACGCGGGCACTCATGGAAAGCTGACGCCACGCGTCCGCTATCCCGTTCCACAACTGGCGCAAAAATTCCACGGTCTATCCCTCTCGGCGCGTGCTGCGATCGCCGGGAGGCGATCACACTACGTACCCAAATTCCATTCCCACCCCACCACCACCGAGACCTTCCTTGCGCCTGCGGCCCCACTGGTGTGGCGCCGCCCTATCCTGCTTCCTTGGCCGATGCGGAGCGCTCGCACTTCGCCCGCACAGACCATCAACGACACAATGCCGCGCAGACGGATTACTCCCGCCCCTTCGCGGCCTTGTGGCTCGGATTCAATTCTCACCTCCGCGCAATCTTCCATGCGGCACCCTGTGGGCTGCCGTATGGGCCCCGGCCCTGGACGTTGGAAACGGCCCGTCTCGTCCGTCCGCCGGGTTCTCCTTTTCAACTGGTCATTGCCGCGGCGCACCCGCCGCGGGCACTAGATTTGCATCCGCATGATTTCTTCGTAGGCCGTCATCACCTTGTTCCGCACGGTCATCATGGTCTGAAAGGAGACATCCGCACGTTCAATAGCAATCATCGCCTCGGACACGTCCTCGAGTTCGCCGGAGACGATCTGCTTGATGGTGGTGTCCGCCTCGGTCTGCAGGCGCTGCACCTCGGAAATGGTTTCGGTGAGTACTTCGCGAAAGGACTTAACGTCCTGAGCGCCGAGCGGCGCGGACGGCATGGAAGCGGACGACGTCGGCCGCACCTCCAGGGTGGGCCGCATCCCCGGTCCGGGAATTTTCAGCGGGTCCGCCATCCTTTACTCGATTCCTTCCAGATTAGGCCTGCAAAATCTGCATTGCGGATTCGCGCATACGCGAACCCGACACCACCACCGCCACGTTGGCTTCGTAGGCACGTTGCGCCACGAGCATATTCACCATCTCCATCGCCACGTCCACGTTTGGATATTGTACATAACCGTCCGCGTTCGCATCCGGATGTGCCGGGTCAAAGACTTCGCGCAACGGCGAAAGATCCCGTTGCACCCGGGTAACCCGCACCCCCAGGTTCTCCGGATTATACCCCGGACGAATCTGGTTGCCACGAAAAATCGCCATCTGCCGACGGAACGCCCCGCCCTCGGGCGTACGCGTTGTTTGCGCGTTCGCGATATTATTCGCGATGATGTTCATCCGCGCGCGCTGGGCCTTGATGCCGCTCAGGGCGATCTGACGAGCTGATATGGGCTTAACCATGGGTCACCCTAGCGGTTCAGTGCCGTCAACAGGTTCTTGGACATTTCAAATTTCTTTGACACCAGACGCGAGTACATTACGTACCGCCCGCGATTCTCTGAGAGCTTCGCGAGTTGGTCGTCCAAGTCGACCTTATTGTAGTCATTCTTTGACAAAATTGCAAGATTATCAATTCTTCCAGCGGGTCGGTGGCCATCGAGGTGGCGCGGGTGGCTCTTGCGGAGACTCAAGCCCCCACGACCCTCGATCTCTGACCGTAAGACCTTCTGAAAGTCCAGTTCCTGCGGGTTGTAATGCGGGGTATCGACGTTGGCAATATTGTTCGCAATGAGCTTGTGTTGCCGCCCGGAGACCTTGAGGCCCGCCGACAGCAACCGCATCACGTCTACTTCCGCCACTCCCCGCACGACTTCCCTCCACAATTGCTGGGCCGTTTCCGTCGGCAGTGAGAGAGCAATGCCTGTGCCAGATTGGCACGATGCGCGGCATTCAATGTTTTCAGGCCTTCCCGCACTTGCGCAGCCGCGCGCTGCCCGGATGGCGGGGAAGTAATTTCCGAAGCCGGGGATCTTTCTGCCGACACCCGCGTTGCACGGGCGGGCGATACAGGAAGACGATTCCGGTATTTATCGAATTTGAAATGTATAAAACCTAGTGCTAGAATTCCTAGACTACTGGATAAGACGCTTTTGAGGCTCCTCAATGCCGAGCTCACGGAGAGAATTCGTACGCGGCACCTTGTCCGCAGGCATACTTGCGGGGGTGGCGCCCTATGCCTTCGCACGGACCCGGACCAAGCTGCGGGTCCTGGGTACCCACGTCACGCTGCAGGAACCGCTGCGGCTGCAGGCGGAGCAGGACCTTGGCATCGACTTGGAGTTTCAACCCGGCGGCAGTGCCGGCGTGTTGCACCAGGCATCCACCCGTCCGGATTCCTTTGACCTCTACGAACAGTGGTCGAATAGCATGCGGGTACTTTGGGAAGTCGGGGCCATCCAGGGGATCGATACGCGCCGCCTTAACAACTGGGGCGAGATCAATCCACTGGCCAAGACCGGCCGCCTCCAGCCCGAGGTACGCATCGGTGCTGGGGACGCTCCGAACAAGCTCCTCTTCGTACAGGACGACGGACGAATCGGACCGGTGCCCACGGAACGAATCAGTTTCCTGCCCTACGTGCACAACGTGGATTCCTTCGGCTACAACGCGGCAACCATTCCCGAGGGACAGGCCTACGAAACGGAAAGCTGGGCCTGGCTATTGGACCCGGCGTGGCGCGGCCGGGTCGCGCTGGTCAACGAACCGACGATTGGCCTCTTCGACGCCGCACTCGCGGTGCAGTCGGCGGGCCTGATGCAGTTCGCGGACATCGGTGACTTGAGCAAGCAGGAACTGGATCAACTCTTTCAGATTCTTCTTGAATACCGGAAGGCCGGTCATTTCCGGGGCGTGTGGAGCAGTGTGCCGCAGTCGGTCGAGTTGATGGCGCGGGGCGACGTGGTGATCGAAAGCATGTTCTCGCCTGCTGTCTTCGCGTTGAAGAGCCGGAATATCGATTGTGTCTATGCGTCGCCCAAGGAGGGTTACCGCGCCTGGCATGGTGTGATGTGCCTTTCCTCCGAGACAAAGGGTGCCGCCGAGGACGCGGCCTATGACTACATGAATTGGTGGCTGTCCGGTTGGCCCGGTGCGTTTATTGCCCGTCAGGGCTATTACATTTCCAACCCCGAGCGATCGCGTGAACACCAGAGTGATGCGGAGTGGGCCTATTGGTACGAAGGTCTTCCGGCAACAGAGGACCTGCTGGGCACCGACGGCAAGGTGGTCATCCAGCAGGGCGAGATCCGTGATGGCGGCTCCTACCTGCAGCGATTTAACAACATCGCCGTGTGGAACACGGTGATGTCGAACTACGAGTACACCCTACCCTACTGGAATGAGTTTCTCTCCACTATCTAATGGGCAAGATTGGCAACAGACTCTCCCTGCAGGCGCGCATCTACCTCGGGTTCGCGGTGCTGTTCCTGTTGATCCTGGTGACGGCCGTCAGCGGCTACGCCGGGGTAGCGCGGCTCCAGGCAGCGAATGAGATGCTCCGGCGCACAGCGGTCACGAATTCCGATCTCCTCCGCATTGACCGGGGCGTGCAAGAGTTGCGTTTCCGCGTAAGCCGCTACATCAGTTCCGGCTACGAATCGCTGCACCGGGATATTCTCACGCTGATTGACGAACTCGCCACGCAAATCGAAACGACGCGAGCAAGCGAAGACGACCCGGCGGTCACCGAGCTGTTCCAGCGCATGCGGGGGCATATCGTGACTTACCGCGAACAGTTCGACAAGGTGGTCGCGGAACGCAACCTGCAGGCGTCGCTGGTACACGAGAGCCTTCCGGACCTGTCCCGGCGCATCAATGCGGGCCTGGATCAAGTCAACACCAGCAACGGCGAGACCGAATCCGATCTGGAAACGGCACTGTTGGTCCTGCGCGCGGAGACCGCCTTTTCGCAGGCGGAGAAGTTGTTGCTCCGCTATTTCGATCGCCCCGATTCCAGGCTGGCCAGTGACGCGCTGCTGCAGCTAAACACCGCACACCAATCCGTTGACACCGCGGCCACGACACCCGCCACCGGGGTGAATGCCCAAGCAGTTCAGAACCTGCTGGACGAGTACCGAAGAACTAGTACGCGTGCGGTGCAGGCGACACGCGGCTTCCTCTATTTCGTGAATGTGGTGATGGCCGGGGAAGCGTCGGAAGTGACCTACTATTCACGGGAACTCCGGCACGCCTCGGAGGCGCGGCAGGCCGCCCTCGTCCAGGAGATGGCGGATATCACGACGACCACAAGCCGGGCCATTGTGGCTTCGGTGGTGATCGCCCTGCTGGTCGCGCTCGCGGTATCGCTCCGCCTCGCTTACCTGGTCGTCCATCCAATCACGGCTTTGACGACGACCTTCCAACGGCTCGCCGAGGGGGAGTCGATGATAATGATTCCCGGCACAGAGCGCGGCGATGAAATTGGAGCGATGTCCAAGGCGGCGCGCGTCTTCAGCGATCAGAACCAGAACACGAAGGAATTGCTGGAGCGGTCTGAGACCCTGCGCAATGAACTCAAGGAGCAGACCGAAGAACTGGAGGCCACCAACGCCGATCTCGACAGTTTCGCCTATGTAGCGTCGCATGACCTGAAGTCGCCGCTTCGGGGCATCCGCCAGTTGTCGGAATGGATTGAGGAAGACGTCGGGCCGAATCTCCCGCCCGACTCACGCCGGCACCTGAGCGCCATGGTCGAGCGAATTACAAAGATGGAGACCCTGCTGAACGACCTGCTTCAGTACTCGCGCGCCGGCCGGGCCGATGTGGCACCAGAGGAGGTGGACCTGGGGCAAATGCTCCGGAGCCTTGTGGCCCTGATCGACAACCCGGCGGCCGTCGCAATCACCTATCCAGACGACCTCCCCCGCCTGCATACCGCGCGCGTCGCGCTGGAGCAGGTGTTGCTGAACTTGATCGGGAACGCCGTGAAGCACAACGACCGCGCAGAGGGCGGCCGCGTCGCATTGGAAGTTACGCGTCACGACAGCTATTACCTCTTCCGGGTCTCGGACAATGGTCCCGGCATAAACCCGAAGCACCATGACCGGGTATTTCAGATGTATCAGCGGGTGGGCAACCCGAATGTAGATGGCAGCGGCATGGGCCTTGCCATCGTGAAGAAACAGATTGAGCGCATGGGCGGATGTATCGCGCTGAAATCTGCGCCGGGTGAAGGCGCCACCTTTGAATTCACCTGGCCTGTTACCATGAAAAGCAAATCAAAGGAGGTATGATGAGCAAGTCAAACATCACGTTGCTATTGGTCGACGACGATCTTGTGGACTCCGAGTGCATTGTCCGGCATCTGAAGAAGCGGAATCTCAACTATGACGCCCACATGCTGCAAAGCGGCGCGGAGGCCCTGGCCTACTTGCGCGAACATTGTCCGAATGAAAAGGACAACCGCGTGCTGGTACTGCTCGACATCAACATGCCGTGCATCAATGGGCACGAATTTCTCGAAGAGATTCGGAACGATGAGGCGCTGCGATCGATCATTGTTTTCGTCTGCACCTCGTCCACCCATGAGCGGGACATCACGAAAGCCTACGAGAAGAATGTGGCGGGCTACTTTGTGAAGGGTGATCCCAAGAACGTGCTGGACACGATTGTGCCCTACACGGAAAACATTGAGTTCCCGATGTTGCGCTCGGCATGATGCCCATGTGGGCGGGTGGACGCTGACGTGGCGAACACCTGCGACGACACAGGCGGCGGGCGACGCGCCGCTTGTGCATGAGATGGGTTTTCCAGGGAGCAACGATGATGCCGCGTATCCTGACTTCACTTGTGGCGCATGTACTCGTCTTGGCCGGCGGTGCGGGCCTGGCCGCCGGTGAGGCGGCACCCCTGCCCTTTGCGGACACCGCTTTCCCGCAGCAGGTGCAGCACCGCTATACCGTAGCGGAGGGCCTGCCCTCGGATGAGGTTCTGTACATCGCGATAGACCCGGCGAAGCGCATCGTGGTGGAGACGACGCAGGGCACTGCGTACTTCGCGCACGATAGATGGCACACGGATCGCCCCGCCCCACCTGCCACGATGCGAGCAACCGTGATCGACCGGCGGCTGGGCGCGCGCCTGGAAAAGGTGGCCGGGCTGCCGCTGGAACTCCGTGACGTGGCGCGGCATGCGGATGAAACGGCCGTCGCCGCGGATCAGGGGCTATACCTGCACGATGGTCAAAGGTGGCGTCTGGTGCTGCCGCAGGCGGGCAGCACACGATGGGCGCCGGTGGATGTGCGCGCGGTCGCCTATGACGCGGATGGCCGACTCTGGTTCGCCGCGCCGCAGGGCGCGGGCTGCCGGCTGGCCGAGGGCGAATGGAAACTTTTCACGGGCGAGAACGGCCTGCCCTACAACAACTTCACCTGCATGACCACCGGGGCGGATGGCAGCGTGTGGTTCGGTACCACCAACGGCGCCATCCGCTACCACGATGGCGCGTGGAACTTCCGGCAGGGTGGGCGCTGGCTGCTGGACAACCATGTGCGCGACATTGCGGTGGATGCCGAAGGCAACGCGTGGATCGCCACGGCGAAGGGGGTATCGTGCATCGCCACGATGCCGATGACCCTCGCGCAGAAGGCGGCCTACTTCGAAGACGAGATCGAGAAGTACCACCGCCGTACGTCCTTCGGCTTCGTGAATCCGGCGGTGCTGGATACGCCGGGCGACAAGTCCACCGCGACCCCGCGCTTCACGGACAACGAAGGCGTGAACTCGGGACTCTACCTCGGCGCGGTGGGCCTGGCCTATGCCGCGACGGGCGACCCCGTGCAGAAGAAACGCGCGGCCAACACCTTTCGCGCGCTGGCCTTCCTGAGCGAAGTAACCCAGGGCGGCACGCACCCCGCGCCGAAGGGCTTCATCGCGCGCACCATCGTGCCGACGGCGGGCCCGGATCCAAACCCGGACTTCGATCTCGATTACGACATCGGGCGCAACCAGCGCGACACGCTCTGGAAAATCATCCAGCCGCGCTGGCCGATTGACGAAACCGGCGAATGGTATTGGAAGAACGATTCCAGCACGGACGAACTCGACGGGCATTTCTTCGGCTATGGCATCTACTACGACCGCGTGTGTGAGACGGAGGCGGAACGCGAGGAGGTGCGCAGGGTGGTCCGCCGCGTGATGGACCATGTCCTCGACCATGGCTACAACCTGGTCGACTGGGACGGCAAACCGACGCGCTGGGGGCATATGTCCCCGGACGACCTGAACCGGAACGAGGCGTGGGTGGCAGAGCGCGGCCTGAACGCCTACAGCATCCTCACCTACCTCAGCGTCGCGCACCACATCACCGGCGACGCAAAGTACCGCAAGGCCTACCGCGAACTCGCGCTGGATCATGGCTACGGCATGAACGGCATGACCCAGCCGCGCGACATCGCCGGGGTCGGCACGCACGGCCAGCCGGACGACAACATGGCCTTCATGAATTACTACCACCTCATTCGCTACGAGACGGACCCGAAGCTGCTCAGTATGTATTACCGCGCAATCCAGCGGCACTGGCAGATTGAACAATACGAGCGCAACGCGCACCTCAACTTCGTCTACGCCGCCTGCGTGCAGGGCAAGACGCGCACCGACCAATGGGGCACCGACGATCTCTCCCTCCCGCCGCAGGACTTCGCGATCGCCATCGACGAACTGCGCCGCTACCCCCTCGACCTCATCGACTGGCCCATGTCCAACGCCCACCGTATCGACGGCATGCGGCTGCGCGGCCACCTCGACCAGAAACCCGCCTCCGGCCACCACCGCAACGGCTACGTCTACCCCGTCGACGAACGCGCCGAAGTCTATTGGGACCGCGAGCCCTGGGCCCTCACCAGCTCCGGCGACGGCACGCGGTTACGCGAAGGCTTCCACTATTTGCTCGCGTATTACATGGGGCGCGCGCATGGGTTTCTTTCACCAGAACAAGACGAGCAGTAATCCGGCGTTGGGGCGATCCCTTTCCCCGACCGAATGACAGGATGGACGGAGACCTTCCCCGCGTTATGGTCGGGTTTCGCGTGCTCGATCCGACTAG
>JAUIKJ010000108.1 GCA_030430835.1 Candidatus Hydrogenedentota bacterium | reverse complement strand
CCTTTCCGCCGGTGCTGCAGAACATCATGGATCAGGTGAACGAACTGCAGCTGCATGGCATGTGCTTGCCGCGCGAACTGGAGGGCATGAACTGCCCCTATCTCCTGTTCCTCGCGGTAACCGAGATATTCTCGCGATCCGACGTGTCGGTCGCGGCGCATGTGGGCTTCCATGGCGGCATGGCACTGGCCGCGCTGATGTTCTCGATCATCGAGGGCAGCACGGAGTTCGACCCGGAAAACAACCAGATTGCGACGACACGCTTCCGTCAGATGATCGCGGAGATCGCCGCGGGCGAAGCCTGGGGCAGCATGGACATCACCGAACCCAACGCGGGCAGCGACATGGCGGCCCTCGCCTCGCACGCCGAACAAGACGCCGACGGCCAGTGGTATCTGACGGGCAACAAGATCTTCATCACCTCGGGGCACGCGAAGTACCACTTTGTGGTGGCGAAAACAGAGCAACGCGCAGGGGGGGACGCCTTCTCCGGACTGCAGGATCTCTCGATGTTTCTGGTAAAGGCCTATGAGGACAACGACGCGGGCGAGCGCGTGCGCTACGCGTGGTTCGACAAGCTCGAGGACAAACTTGGCCACCATGGTTCCGCGACCGTCGCGGTGCGCTATGAGCGCAGCCCGGCCGAGTTGATCGGTGAGCGTGGCGACGGCTTCCGCATGATGTTGCTGCTGATGAACAACGCGCGGCTGGGCGTAGGCTTCGAGTCGCTGGGCATCTGCGAAGCGGCGGTACGGATGGCGCGGGCCTACGCCGCGGAGCGCCCGACCATGGGCAAGACCATTGATCGCCACGAAATGATCGCGAGTTACCTCGAGGAGATGCAAACCGAGACGCAGGCGCTGCGTGCCATAGCGATGCAGGGCGCCTTCCACGAGGAGATGTCGCAGAAGCTGCGGCTCATGTTGCGCTTTATGCCGCCGGACGACCCCGCCGAGCACGCGCAGCTTGAAGCGGATCTGGCGACGCACCAGGCCAAGTCGCGCCGCCTGACGCCACTGGTAAAGTACATGGGCTCCGAGCGCGCCGTGGATATCGCGCGGCGCTGTATCCAGATTCACGGCGGCTATGGCTACATCACCGAATACGGTGCGGAAAAGCTGCTGCGCGATGCGATGGTGCTGCCGATTTACGAAGGCACCAGCCAGATTCAATCGTTGATGGTGATGAAGGACAGCCTGATCGGGGTGCTGAAGGCGCCCGGCGATTTCGTGAAGGGTTTCGCGGGTTCGGCGTGGAAGAGCTTGTTCGCGGGGGACCGCGATACCCGCCGCGTGGCACGGCTGCAACGCCGCCGCTATGCCGTGCTGGCCTATTTGCTGCGCCGCCTCGCCTTCGCCAAGCTCGGCGCGGGCTTCGGCGATTTCCTGAAGGACTGGGATCCCAAGCGCGATTTCGCACTGGCCATGCTGCACGCTGAGCGCCTCACGCTGATCTCGATCGACGTGGCGGTGAGCGAAGTCCTGCTCGCGCAGACGAAGCAATTCCCCGAGCGGCGGGATCTCCTTGAGAAATACCTGGAGGCCGCGGAACCGCGGTGCCGCTTCCTGCGGGACGCGATCAAGACCACGGGCGACCGCCTGCTGGGTGTGCTGCGTGATAGTGAACCGGCCGCACAGGCCTGAGCCCCGCGCGACGCGGGTGAGGATCGGAGTTTAGCCATGAGTGATTTTCTCGTACGCTTGGGTGAGAACAAGGCCGCGAGCGCCGTGGTGCGCGGGCTGGGTGTGCCCCTGCCGAAGGCGCTGCGCCGCAACACCGCGCCGTGGACGCAAGCGCTACTCCAGGGGAAGGACGTGGTGTTCTGCGCCGGAACCGGTGCGGCCGCTGCGGCGGCCGTGACCCGCACGCTTGAGAACGCGGGCGCGGCCTCCCATCCGGTATTCCCCAGCGATGCGCCGGTAGACCTGCGGCCGCACGGCCTGATCTTCGACGCTACCGGCCTACAGGATCCGGACGGGCTCGATGAGATCTACGCCTTCTTCCACGCCCATATTCGCAACCTCGCCAGCGGCGGCCGTGCAATCGTTTTGGTGCGTCCACCCGACACGGCGGCCGACCCGGTACAGCGTGCCGCACGACGCGCGGTGGAAGGTCTGGTGCGCAGCATGGGCCGCGAACTGGGCCGCAAGGGTGCCACGGCGCAGACGGTACACGTCGCCGAAGGTGCGGAGGATCGCCTGGAGGCGGTGCTGCGTTTTCTGCTGTCCGCGAGTTCCGCCTATGTGTCGGGGCAGGTCCTTCATGTCGCGACGACCGTTTCGTCACCGGCGGAACTAATCTATGACCAGCCGCTCGCGGGCAAGGTCGCGCTGGTGACGGGATCAGCCCGGGGCATCGGCGAGGCGACTGCGCGGGCATTGGCCCGCGAAGGCGCAACCGTGATCATCATGGACCGCCCCGCGGAACTGGCTGCGGCCGAAGCGGTCGCGAAGTCTATCGGCGGCAGTGCGCTGGGTCTGGACATCACCAATGCGGATGCCGCCGCGAAGATCCGTGAACACGCGGAAGCGACCCATGGCGGCCTGGACATCGTGGTGCACAATGCCGGTGTCACCCGCGACAAGACCCTGGCAAATATGGACGAAGACCGCTGGAACATGGTGCTCGACATCAACCTCAAGGCGCTGATTCGCGTGAACGAGGCCTTGATTGATGCCCTGCGTGATGGCGGGCGCATCGTGTGCCTGTCGTCCATCGGCGGCATCGCGGGCAACGTGGGCCAGACGAACTACGCCGCGACGAAGGCGGGCGTGATCGGCTACATTGAAGGCCTCGCGCCGCGGCTCGTGGATCGCGGGATCACCGTGAACGCGATCGCACCCGGCTTCATCGAGACCCAGATGACCGCGAAGATGCCGCTGGCCACGCGCGAAGTGGCGCGGCGGCTGTGCAACCTGTCGCAGGGCGGGTTGCCCGAGGACATCGCCGAGGCGATCGTCTTCCTCGCGACGCCGGGCGCATCCGGCCTGAACGGTGAAGTGCTGCGTGTCTGTGGCGGAAACTTTATCGGCGCCTAGGCGTCTAATCCCGAGAACTCAAAATGCAACACACGCGCTACCCTGTCATTTCGACCGTAGGGAGAAATCCTAGACCTCTCCCTATGGTCGAGGTGACAAAGGCGCTTCGCGTTGCTGCTAGGCCGCACCCTATCCATCCCCGCTTTTTAGGCGGCAAACTCTGACCAATTCAGGAGCCAGAAACCCATGCCCGTAAGCAAAGACCAAGTCACCAAGCAACGCGCCGTCATCGTCGGCGGTATCCGCACGCCTTTCCTCCGCGCCTTCGGCGCCTTCACCAAGATGGACTCCATCGCCCTGAGCGAGGCCGCAGTACGCGCGCTACTGACCGAGACGAAGGTCCCGCGCGAAGCCATCGGCGGGGTGGTCTGGGGCGGTGTCGTGCTGCCGAGCGCCGCGCCGAACATCGCCCGCGAAATCGTGATCGACACCGGCCTGCCGCACGATGTCGAAGGACACACGGTCACCCGTGCCTGCACCTCGGGCGTACTCGCGATTACGCAGGCCGTGGCCGCGATCGAACGCGGCGAGGTGGACGTGCTGATCGCGGGCGGTAGCGACTCGACCAGCAACGCGGAAGTGAAGATGCCGCAGAGCTTCGTACACAAGACGGCACCGGTATTGATGAGCTCGAAGGCCGGCGCGGCGGACTACTTCAAGCTGCTCGGCCAGATCAGCATCCGCAAGGACCTCCTGCCCCAGCGCCCGCAGATTCAGGAGCGCAGCACGGGCGAACTCATGGGCGAAGCGGCGGAGCGCATGGTGGGGATGTACGGTGTCACCCGCGAGGAACAGGACGCCTTCGCCGCACAGTCGCACCACCGCGCGGCGGCGGCCGTGGCGAGCGGCCGCCTGAAGAAGGAGATCGCGACGGTCACGCTCGCGAACGGCAAGACGGTGGACGCGGACAACATTCTTCGCGCGGACACCTCGGTAGAGAAGCTGGCGAAGCTGAAGCCGGTCTTCAAGAAAGACGGCGGCACGCTGACCGCGGGCAATTCCAGTGGCCTGACCGACGGCGCGGCGGCGGTGCTGATCATGAGCGAAGCGAAGGCGCAGGAACTGGGCTTCACGCCGCTTGCCACCTTCGAGAGCTGGTCCTACGATGCGGTGGACCCGGCGGATCAGTTGCTGATTGGTCCGGCGATCTCGATGCCGCGCGCGCTGGATCGCGCGGGCATGACGCTGGGTGATGTCGATATCGTCGATATCCACGAGGCCTTCTCCGGGCAGGTGCTCAGCGTGCTCCGCGCGTTGGAGAGCGACGCCTTCGCAAAGAAACACCTTGGCCGCGACACGGCCACCGGCAGCCTCAGCCCGGAAGCGATCAACGTGCACGGCGGATCCGTGGCGCTGGGGCATCCCTTCGGCGCGACGGGCGCGCGCATGGCCCTGACGATGGCGAACGAGTTGCACGAGACCGGCAAGGAGACCGCGCTGCTCAGCCTGTGTGCGGCGGGCGGACAGTCTGCCGCGGTGCTCATGCGCCGCGCGGGGTAGCAGCCAACGCCCTTTGCAGCGCGTCGTGATCCCGCGAGTATGGCGTGGACGTGCCTCGGGCCATCGGCCGCGCTGGTGGATGCCCGCTTTCGCGGGTATGACGGGGCGGGACGGGTGATCGCCATGACCCCCGACACACGTCGGCGGCGGGCGACACACGCCGCTTGATCGCGCGGGGTGGCTTCCGCAAGATCGCTTCGTGTGACCGAATCGCGAGGATCATTCCCATGACCGATGCAACCATCGCGTGTCCGAACTGTGGCACGGAGATTCCCCTGACGGCTTCGCTGGCGGCGCCGCTGATTGCGGCGTCGAAGCGGGAGTACGAGGAGCGGCTTGCCGCGAAGGACGCGGAGATTGCCACCCGCGAGAAGAGTTTTCAGGATCGCGAAGCGGCGGTGGCGAAGGCGGAGCAGGCGGTCGAAGCGAAACTCGCGGCGCGCCTGACGGAGGAGCGCGGAAAGATCGCCGCGGAAGAAGCGCGCAAGGCGAAGGCGGAGAACGACGCGGTGGTGGCCGAGCTGCAGGAGACCCTCAAGCAACGCAACGACAAGGTGGCGGAACTGCAGAAGGGACAGCTCGAACTCGCACGCAAGCAACAGGAACTGGAAGACGCGAAGGCGGAGATGGATGTGATCATTGCGGACAAGATCCGCGAGGGCCGCGAGAAGATCGCCGCGGATGCGGAGAAGCGGGCGCGGGCGGCGCTACAGGAAAACCTGGACGCGCGCGCCGCCGAACTCGCCGACCTGCAGGCGCTGGCAACCTCGCAGCGCGAGAAGCTTCAGGCGGCGCAGGCGGAGCAGGCGGCCCTGCTCAAGAAGCAGCGTGAACTCGAGGAGGCGAAGGCGCAGGTGGAGTTGGACATCCAGAAGGGTATCCAGGCCGGCCTCGAGCTGACGCGCAGCAAGGCGCTGAAGGAAGCGGAGGAAGCGGCCAGCCTCAAGCTGGCGGAGAGCCAGCACACCATCGACGCGATGAAGCGGCAGATCGAGGATCTCAAGCGGAAGGCTGAGCAGGGATCGCAGCAGCTTCAGGGCGAGGTGCAGGAACTGGAACTGGAGGCGCAGCTCAGCGCGCAGTTCCCGCTGGACACGATTGCGCCCGTGCCGAAGGGCGAGTTTGGCGGGGACACCCTGCAGACGGTGCACGGCCCGCTCGGCACAGCCTGCGGCTCGATCCTCTGGGAATCGAAGCGCACCAAGGCGTGGAGCGACGGCTGGATCCAGAAACTGAAGGACGACCAGCGCGCGGCCAAGGCGGAGGTCGCCATCATCATCAGCCAGACCCTACCCAAGGGCGTGGAGACCTTCGACCTGATCGATGGCGTGTGGGTGAGCAGCCCCCGCTGCGCGGTGCCGGTGGCGATCTGCCTTCGGCAATCGCTGATCGAGCTGTCCCTTGCGCGGCAGGCGCGTGTCGGTCAGGAGAGCAAGATGGAGGCGGTCTATGAGTACCTGACCGGGCCGCACTATCGCCAGCGGGTGCAGGCGATCGTCGAAGGCTTCTCCGCGATGAAGGACGATCTCGCCAAGGAGAAGCGCGCGATCCAAAAACAATGGTCGAAGCGCGAGACGCAGATCGAGCGCGTGCTGATTGCGACCGCCGGGAATTGTTGGACGATGACGACGACGTGAAGCAGCTTGAGAACGAAGCTACTGAATGAAGGTCCGTTTCCCGCCGTGCAAGCACGGCGGGAAACGAATCCAGTTGACTTGATCTAGCCCGCCTGCACGAGCGGGGTGCTGCCCTTCAAGGTTTCCCCGTCCGGCGTTTCGATCTCGATCCAGAGCTCGGTGCCTGCGGGCACCGGGTTCGGAACTTCCACGTGGTGGTGGTGGTAGTCGTTCTCGATCTCGCCCTTGACGACCATCACGCCGCTGGCGTCTTCCGGACCCACCCAGACGCGCACCGCCTTGACCTCGGCACCCGTGATCTTGAGGTTGTAGTGCCCATCCACGATCTCTTCCTCGAACATGGGCTGGACCTCGTAGGGTCCGATGGTGAGGGACGCGAAGTTGCGCATGGGGATTTCATGGTCCGGCTCGTGCAGGGGCGCCTTTTCGGCGGGCACGGCCGGTGGCGCCGCCACGGGAGCCGCCGCTTCTTTACCGCCGCAGGCGCTCAGCAGCACACCGCCAATCATCAGGGTGCATAGCATTCGGTACATGTCGTGGTTCCTTTATACTTGTGGATCCGGCGCCTCTGCGCCGTCCGTTCCGGTTCTTGGTCGTATGGGCTTGTTCCGGAAGAGCAGATAGTATCCCGCCGGAACGACAATGAGATTGAGCAAGGTTGAGGTGACCAAGCCCCCGAGCACAACGATGGCCAGCGGCGCGAGCAGTTCGCTGCCCGGCTCGCCCTTCGCCAGCGCGATCGGGAAGAGCCCCAACACGGCGGTCAGCGCCGTCATCAGGATCGGGATCAGGCGCTCCATGCTGCCCTGGACGATCGCCTCGTCGAAGGTCTTGCCTTCCTTGTGCATCAGGTGCGCGTAGTGATTCACCAGCAGGATGCCGTTGCGCACCGCGATCCCGAAGAGCGTGACGAAGCCGACCATGCTCGCGATGGAGATCACCGGCGCCTGATAGTCCCCCGCGCCGAAGAGCGCGAAGATATTTTGGAAGATGCCGTCGCTCTCCGTGAGGAAGATCGCCACGATACCGCCGATCAGGGCCAGCGGCAGGTTGAGCATAACGAGCAGCGCCGCACGGGTGGAGTTGAAGGCGCTCGACAGCAGCACCAGAATCACGAGCGCGACGAAGGCGCTCATGAGATAGATGGCACGGCTGGCGGATTGTTGCGCCTCGAACTGCCCGCCGAAGGTGACGCTGTAACCGTGGCGCTGCACGATGGGCGTCACGACGCGCTCCACCTCGGCCACGAGGTCGCCGATGTTGTGTCCCGCGGCGACGTTCAGCGAAATAACCGCCTTACGCCGGCCATTCTCCCGCTGGATCCCCAGCGGCATGTTCTCCGGTCCGACATCGGCAATCTCCTCCAGGCGCACCTGGGCCCCGCCGGAACCGATGAGCAGGAACTGGCGCACGTCCTCCAAGGTCGCACGGCTGTCGGGGTGCAGGCGGACGATGAGCTCGTAACGGCGGATGCCCTCATTGACCGAGGCGACGGTGACACCGTTGAAGGCCGCCTCCACCTGCGCGGCGGCGGCGGCCGGGGTGAAGCCCCAGCGCTTGAGGTCTTCGGCGCGATAGCGGATCGGCAGAGAGTTCACCATCGCCTCGCGGTTCGCGAGAATGTCCCGCGCACCGGGCACGTCCTTGAGCGCCGCCTCCACCTCTTGCGCGATCTTGCGCAGGGTATCCAGGTCGTCGCCGAAGACATTGATGGCGATGGCCGCTTGCGTGCCGGAGAGCACGTGCGAGAGCTGGTGGCCGATGGGCGACCCGACTTCCGTACGCAGTGCCGGCACCTCGTTGAGAACCGCATCGATCTCGCGCAGAATGTCTTCCTTGGCGTAGCCGGGCTGTACCGTGACGGCGATCTCGCTCCGGTTCACGCCGTGGGCGTGTTCATCGCGCTCGGCACGGCCGGTCCGGCGTACCACGGATTCCACGCCCTCGATGCGCGCCAGGCTGCGGTCAATGCCCTTCACCATGCGGTCGCTTTCCTCGAGCGAGGTGCCGGGGGGCGCGTCGGTGAAGACGGTGAAGGTGCCCTCGTTGAACTCGGGCAGGAAATCGCTGCCGTAGGTGGAGGCAAGCCCGAGACTCGCGACGGTCACGAGGGCGGTTGCCGCGAGCACGGGAACGCGCAGGCGCAGGGCACCCCGCAGTACCGGCGCATAGAAGCGCTTGAGTCCGCGTACAACGGGCCCCTCTTTCTCGCCATACTTCATGCCGTCGCCGAGGAGCAGCCTGCAGAGCGCGGGCACAACGGTAAGTGCGACGAGCAGCGAGGCCAGAATGGACACGATGTAGGCCATGCCCATCGGCATGAAGAAGCGGCCTTCGATGCCCTGCAGAAAGAGTAACGGCACGAAGACGGCCACGATGATGACCGTGGCGAAGACCATCGATGACCGGATCTCGTTGCTGGCGTCGAAGATGACCCGGACCTTCGGGCGGCGTTTCTCGAGCGGCAGGCGTGCGTTCTCCGCGAGCCGCCGGTACACGTTCTCAACGTCAATGATCGCGTCATC
>JAUIKJ010000447.1 GCA_030430835.1 Candidatus Hydrogenedentota bacterium | reverse complement strand
CCTGCTACACGCGGACGGCTACAAGATCGTCGCGGCCAGCGATTCACGCGGCGGGATCTACAAGGAAGACGGCTTTGATGTGCCGAGCCTGATTCGGAGCAAGAACGAGTCGCGCCAGTTACGGGCGGTCTACTGCGACGGTGCCCTCTGCGAAGAGGTGCCCGCGAAGAAGGTGACCAACGAGGAACTGCTGGAACTGGATGTGGATATTCTGATCCCGGCGGCACTGGAGAACGTGATTACCAAGGCCAACGCCAAGAAGATTCCGGCACCCATTATCGTGGAAGTTGCGAACGGTCCGCTCACCAGCGAGGCGGACCGTATCCTCGCCAAGTCCAGCAAGCTCATCGTGCCGGATATCCTGGCCAATGCCGGCGGCGTCACGGTCAGCTACTTCGAGTGGACCCAGAACAAGTCCGGTTTCTACTGGTCCGTCGACGAGGTGCACGAGCGCCTGCACAAAATCATGTCACGCGAGTTTCGTGCGGTCCATGCGCGCATGGATGAGGCCGGCATCGACATGCGCACCGCCGCCTACGCCCATGCCTTGTCCCGAATCGGCGAGGCCATCTCGGCCCAGGGCACCCAAACCTACTTCGAAAATCACAAGTCCTAACACGCGGCTAGCCGAAGGCCAGCGCGGCCAGGATACCCAACAGATCCGCAAGCAAATCGCCGGCGTCCGGGGTGCCCAACCCCAAGGCGTCGGCGATTTCCTTGCCGATGCCCAGCAGGGCCGCGGCCGAGGCGTCGTAGAGCGCGATCAGGAAACTGATTCCAAAGTGCAGCAACTTGTCAATCATGGGCTTTGCTCCCGGGCGGCGTTGAGGGTCTTCTGATACAGGGCATGCACGCGTGTGCGATGCCCGTTGACGACAGTCAGCAGGTCGCCCGTCATTCCCAGACGCCGCGCCAGCGCGTCGCGGCCGGGGGTGTCCGAAGGCATGCAGCTATCATCGCGGCCCGTCATCATGCGGATGCGGTTCAATATACGGCGCAGCACGGTATACGCCTCCCGCAGCGCGACGATCTCATCCTCGGGCACAAGCTGGTTTTCTTCGAAGATCTCCAGTGCGGCATAGACATCGCCGCGCCGGAGATCTGGATGCAGGGCGACGTGCGCGAGCTGATGCAGGCGCACCGTGAACTCGATCTCATTGATCCCGCCCGCGTACTTCTTCAGGTCCCCTTCTTTCGCCTGTTCCGAGAGTTGCCCCCGCAGCCCGTCGATCCGCCTCAGGGTCTCGGCGTCGCGCGGCAGGGAGAATGCCACCGCCTTCATGCGGTCTTCCACCACCCTGCCGAAGGCCGCATCGCCCGCCACCGTACGCACTTTCATCAGCGCGAGCCGTTCCCAGGCCTGCGCCTCATCCCGGTAGTATTCCTCGAGGCGCCGGTGATTCGTCGCCAGCACGCCCTTGTTGCCGTCCGGCCGCAGGCGCATGTCGATATCGTAGAGCGTGCCGTGACGCGTGGGCTCCTTCAGGGTCTTCACCACGCGCGACGCCACCGCCGCATAGTACTCCGAGGCCGCCATGCCCGAATCCGGCGCGTGCCCGTCCTCGTAGACAAAGAGAAGATCCAGGTCGCTCCCGTAGCCCATCTCCCAACCGCCGAACTTGCCCAGCC
>JAUIKJ010000107.1 GCA_030430835.1 Candidatus Hydrogenedentota bacterium | reverse complement strand
GACGATCTACCTGCGCCGGGAGTCGGGGGATCGCTTTCACCTGATCGACGTACGCGAGGAACACGAATGGGCCGCGGGCCGTCTGCCCGGCGCGATCCATCTGAGCAAGGGCATCATCGAACGCGACATCGAGAATATTGTTCCCGAGATGTCCGATGAGATTGTGCTCTACTGTGGCGGGGGATACCGGTCGGCGCTGGCCGCAGATTTGTTGCAGGCGATGGGATACCTGCAGGTCTGTTCCATGGACGGCGGCTTCAGCGCCTGGAAGGATGCGGACTACCCGATTGTTCACAGTTAGGCCGTGGTATACTGGTAGGGTTGGGGCAGCAGAGAACGGAGATTGAGTATGATCAAGGATCGCATTGTCCGCGTGAAGTTGAAGAAGCACTACACGGGCCACCGCCCGCTGAACTATGTGGGCAAAGTGACGGCCTTCAATGACAGCTGGATCGTCATGGACGCGCGCTGCGTCATGCTGACCCGCCAGCAGCCGAATGGGGTCCAAGCCGATGCGCATTCAAGCGCAACAATGATCCCCTCCGAGAATATCGAGAGCATCCGGGTATTGCCGGACAACTTCGACGCGAGCAACCTGAACTTCACGACCGAGGGACAGCAGTTGATGTTGGTTGTGGATGGCAAGCGCGACTGCTATATCGGGGAACTCGGCGAGGGCTAGGGCCACCCCAGGCTTCCCAACGCACGCCCTCCGCCCCCCGGCCGCGCAAGACTGGTCCCGGCCGGTGTGTGACGCGCATCCCCCCGCCCCCAAAGGTACTTCGATCCCTGTGTCCCCATATCGCCTCCCGCGGTGTCTATATAGACAGCGCGGGGCGGTGACGGATTCACCCCCTTCCCAGGATTGATCGATCTCTGTCAGAATGGGCATTACTACTACGGGATGCGTGGTGGACCGTATGATCGAAAACGAACCGACAGATGTGGCCCTGATGCTGCGGGTGCGCCGTGGTGACACCGCGGCCTTCGAGCAGATCCACGCGCGCTACCAGAAACGCATGCTGGGCTTCTTCTGGTCGCTGAGTCATAACACCCACGCGGCCAACGACTTGTGCCAAGAGACCTTCCTGCGAATCTGGAAGATACGGAAGCGTTATCGGGCTACGGGCAGCTTCCCCGGCTACCTCTTCGGTATCGCGCGGATGGTCTGGCTGGAGCGCTGCCGATCGCTTGCGCGCGATGCCCGGCTGGGCACCTGCTGTTCCACGGACGCGCTAGGCGAAGTGGCCGCATCCGATGCGTGGTGCCCGGAGGATCGGGTGGCACGCGAGGAGTTGCAGCAGCACATCCATCGCGCGATCGATGCATTGCCTGAGGAACAGCGCCTGGTCTTTGTGATGCGGAACATCGACGGCCTATCGCTGTCGGACATCGCTGAAGCGCTGGATTGCCCGGTGAACACGGTGCGCTCCAGAAAGATCCTGGCGATGAAAAAGTTGAGACACCTGCTCGCGGAGGTATTCGCCGCCACGACCGGGACGCCTTCATAAGGAAACACGCTTATGGAATGCAGGCAAATCAAACTGCACCTGTTGGCGCACATGGACGGGGATCTCGATCCGGCCAGTGCGGCACGGGTGGAGAAACATCTGGAACGATGCCGGCATTGCCGGGATACACGGGATGAGATGTATGGTTTCGACGCCACGCTGCGCCAGCCGTTGGCTTTCCCGGGGCAACCCTATGCCTACCGCCAGTTGGCCGCGTGCCTGCCGGACGTGCGTCCGGTGGACGAGGTGGCCGCCTTTCTTCCGCAATTGCGTGTAAGCGGGCGCGCACCGAAGCTGGCGATGGCGGCCCTGATGCTGGTGTTTGTGCTGCTGGGTCAGGTGTCGCTACGCGAGGGGCGCAACAGTGTGTCCACGGCACGGGACCTGATGACCGGCCACGATGCGCGAATAAAGTCAGCGTTTCTGGAGTACCTGAAAACGGACTTGGAAAACGCGGAAGGAGTCCGGCCCGCCCGCTCCGCCTAAGACAGTTCCTCCAGGTTGGTTCGCCAACCTCTCCTGGGAAACGCCCCGCGGCCCACTAAGTCGGGGCGTTTCCTCTTTTTTTTGATCCATTCGCGGCGCGCCGGTCATATTCTGTGCAGTGGTCGGCGAGGCCGGCGCGAGGAGGGCAAGACCGTGGCGCAATTCCGCTACCGTGCGCTAAACGAGGAAGGCGATCCCGTCGAGGGAACCATGGAAGCCGCATCGGCCTACCGCGCCACACAGAAGTTGCAGGAACGGGGGCTCACCGTAAACACCGTGGACGCAGTCCATGTCGCGGGTCCCGGATTGTTGCGCTCTTCGACCCGGCTGAGTTGGGAAGAGTTGAACCTTTTCGCGCAGGAGCTCGAAGCGGTCACGCGCAGCGGGCTGCCGCTGGGACCGGCCCTGAAGGCGCTGGCCGCGGAGTCGCCGCGCCCGCGGCTGCGGGCGGTATTGAACGATCTGCACCACCGCCTCGAACGGGGCGAATCCCTGGAAGAAGCGATGGCGGGCGTGGAGGGCCGGGTGCCGCGGCTGCTGACCAGCCTGGTCCGCGCGGGCGAGCAAGGCGGCAACCTTCCGGGCATCCTCCAGTTGCTCAGTGGCTACACGGACCGCATGGTGCGATTGAAGTATTCATTGCGCATTACACTGGCCTATCCCGTCATTACCCTCGTGATGGCCGCCGTCATCACGGGCGGCCTGCTCTACTTCGTGGTTCCGACCTTTGCCGAGATCTTTCGGGAGTTCGGAGCGGATCTCCCGGCGCCCACGAAACTGCTGGTCGGGCTGTCTGCGCTGTTCCGCGATTCTGCAGGCGGGCTCCTCTCCGGCGTGGCCGTATTCGTGGTGCTCATGACGGGAGTCATTCTGTTGGCACGCCGCCTCGAAACGGGCCGTCAATGGCTGGATGCGCTTCAACTGCGCCTGCCCGGATCGGGCCGGGTTTACTACCTCGTGGCGGTCACCCGCTTCTGCCGTACGCTGGCCGTGTTGCTCGCGTCCGGCACCCCGATCATCGAAGCGCTTGAACTGGCCGGTGCCGCGTCGGGATCGCCCGCGCTTGAGCGTGCCGTCAGCCAGGCCGCGCTGCAGATCGCCGACGGGGAAAGCATCACCGACGCGCTGCGCAACACGGGTTTCTTCGGCTATGATCTCTGCTGGCTCGTCGGCGCGGCGGAACGGCGCGGGCAGGTGGAAGAGGCCTTCGACCACACGGCGGACAAGTACGAGCGCGAGATCGCTGTGCAGGAAAGCACCCTGGGGGCAATGGCCAGCCCGCTGAGCGTCGTCGCGATTGGTCTGGTGGTTGGCTTCATTGTCTTCTCGCTCTACCTGCCCATCTTCACGCTGGGCGATTCCATCAGCGGAACCTGATTCGATGTTTCGGCGCAAGCAACAGATCAAGATCGAGGAGACGCCCGTCGCAGCCGGCCCGGAATCCTATCGCCCAGGGCTGTTCTATTTCACGACCGCGCGCGCGGGCGCGGACAAGGCGTGGGCCGGACCGAAGTACCTGAACAACACCCGCTGGCGCAGTGATCTCATCGAGGTGATTGGTCAGATCCAGGCCGTGGTCGAGACGAACGCAAACCTGGCGGGTGGCTTGGAAGCGGCAGCGCGGGAACACCGCCGCCAGTTGCGCGACTGGACCCAGCGCCGGATCGGACTCCTCTTCCGCGTGGGCTTCATACCGGGCATACTGATCTTTCTGTTTCTGTTTGTCGTCGCGACCGGAGGCGTCCGCGGCGCCGAAGCCCTGGGCTACTCGGCACTCATCGCGACGATGATTTTTACAGGCTATGGCATCATCGCGTTCTACAACGCGGGCACGGTCGAGGCGGTGCTGCTGAAATTGCGTGATGATCTTGAATCGGGGCGGCAACTCTCCGAGGCGATGCGCCGGATGGACCGGTTCTTTCCGCCAGTCACGGCAGACCTGGTGGCGATGGGCGAACAGACGGGACAACTCGGAAAGACCCTGGGCGAGTTGAATGGATCGGTGCTGAACTACGTCCGCCACAACCAGGGCCTGGGCCGGCAGGGCCTCTATTTCCTCTGTATTTCCGCGGCCCAGCTCGGCATTATCATCTTCATCTCGATAAAGGTCTTCCCGGTCTTCGTGGAGATCCTCTCCGAATACGGCGCCCCGCTCCCCGCTTCCGCCGCCGCTACCATCGGCCTGGCTGACTTCGTCGTAGAACGGATGACCCTGTCACCCCATGACGGCTTCAAGACCGGCGCGGAGGCCCGATTGCGCCAGTTGCAGTTCTACACGCTACTGTTCGCCTTCGCCTTTGCAGGCTGGTGGCTGTTGCGCGGGGGTGCCCGACGAATCAGGACCGCGCCGCGCGCCGGCATGTGGCTCTACGTGCCCATACTGAAGAACTTCGTGCGCAATCAGAACCTCGCGTCCATCGGGCAGTTGATGGCCGCGCTGCTGCGTTCGGGCATGCCCTTGCCGGAAGCACTGGACCGGGTGGCGAGGTGCAAGATCAGCGGTGCCTATCGCGGGGCGCTGGTGCGCACGCGCACGCGGATCGAGAACGGCGAGTGCGTGGGGGACGCTTTCGCACCGGAGACGCGCTGTTTTCCCCCGGGCTTTCAGGCCTTCGTACGCCTCGGCGAGCGGTCCGGCCTTCTGGCCGAAGCTTTCTCGCGGACCGCGGATCAGTACCGCCAACGACACGAGACCAGCATGCATTACCTGCGAAGCTTGGTAACGCCCATCGGCATCATGGTGTTGGGCAGCGTAAACCTGCTGGTCTGCATGGCGGCCTTCGACATGATTATTGCAATTTCGAGCAGCATCATGGAGGACATGTGATGCAACGGCGCGCATGCCCCCGGTCGGGTTTCCATCTGCTGGAAGTGACCACGGCCATCTTCGTGGTGACCGCGGGTGCCTTCGGCGCGATCACGCTGCTGCAGCAAGGCCTATCCCATATTCGTGAAACGCAGGAACACCTCATTGCAAACCAGATTGTGGTGAACGAGATGGAGACGGCGCGGGCCATCGTGATGAACGGCAAGGCGACGCCCCCCTTTGTTTCATTGGGCAACCCGCACGGCCGCAACGCCCGCCGCGCCATTCATCAGGATGCGCCGGGCATGGACCGGCTGCGCAATGCCGTGGGCCGGGTCGAAGTACGGGCACGGGAAGACTTGGGTGCGGGGTTGCATGAGATCGATGTCACGCTCCGCTGGTCGGGCAATCGGGGCCGCACGCTAGAGAAGCGCCTGACCACCTTGGCCGAGACCGGGGAGTTCGCGCCATGACGCGCCGGGTCGCACACCGCCGCGCGGGCATGTCCCTGCTCGAGATCTTGGTCTCGACCGTGGTGGTCGTCATGGTCTTCAATGTCGCGGCCAGTCTCTTCGTACAGTCCGGCCGGATCGCTGCCGTGAGTACCCTCGCCCTGGATCGGCTTCACGGCGTGCAGGAAGCGCAGTCGCTGTTCCTGGAAACCGTGCGCGGCGCGCAGGGCGTGGCCGACGCGGCGGCGGGCTTCGAGACCGGTCCGGATCGGATTGTGCTCTCCACCCGCGCGGGGGTGACCGTCTTCGGGCGCATGGGCACCTCTGACCGCCTGGGCGTAATTCGGCTGATCCAGCGGGATGGCAAATGGGAAAGCGATTACGTGCGCCCCCTGCACCAGCGCTTCTCAGAGATGGGCTTTCGCATCACGGATCAGGGACTGGCGGAGATGTCGCTGATGGTCTGGCGCGATCCGGAAGAACGCGGCGGCAATCCCATGCGCTATGTGTCACGGGCCGGGTGCCGCGGCAGGACGGCGGGAGACGAATCATGAGGATGCGGCGGAAGAATGGCGGCTCGGTGTTGCTGACGGCGCTGGTCCTGCTTTCGGTGCTTGGTGCCGCCTCGGCCGTGGTCTGGGCGCAACTGCACCGGGGGGTGGAAGCGGGCTACGCGGCACACCGGCAGGAAGCGGCGCGCTGCCTCGCGGAAGCTGGACTGATCCATGCCACGGCGCAACTGCAACAGGATCCGGCATTCACCAGCGTCGCCGATGTCCCCCTGGGCGCGGGCTATTACTCGGTGCAGGTGGCACCGGGAGCCGGTGCGGGGGCGTACCACATTACAAGCCGTGGCGAACTGCGTGACGGCACACTCGTGGTGCGGCAGGTGCAACTTTCTGCCAGCCTGCAGCTTCGTCCCGGCGGCACCACGGCGCAACCGGGCGCGGAGGCGCCGGAACCGTGATGTCACGAATCACATCCCCCCATCGGCGCGCAGGCTTCACGCTGCTCGAGCTGCTCATCGTAATCACCGTAATTGGCACCTTGGCCGCCATTCTCCTCCCGGCCCTGGCACGCGCGCGCGAACAGGCGCGGCGCGCGAGTTGCGCGGTGAACCTGAACCAGATCGGCATGGCGATGCGGATGTATGCGCAGGAGAACGAGCGCGCCTTCCCGTGGAGCGGCGGTGCACAGAATGCCGATTGCCTCTTCGCACTGTACGGACACTATCTGCCCGAGGCGCATACCTTCCTCTGCCCTTCGGACCCAAAGGGTGACTATGGCCTGGATCAAGGGGAACGTGCCATCCCGGAAAACGCCTGGCTGGATGGCGATCGTAGCCTGCGTGCGAGCTATGATTACTTCGGTGCCTATACCCGAGCCCCGTTGCGCCTGCCCCATCCCAGCCGACCAATTCCCAAGGTGCCGGTGATGTGGGACTCGGGCAGTGGTGGCAAGGTGAATTTCACGGCTACCGGCCAAACAGGCACCTGGTCGGTGGGTAGCATGAACCATGTCCCGGGGGGCGGCAACATCCTGTGGATGGATGGGAGTGTGAGTTTCCTGCTCGCAGCGGAGTGGGTCGGTGGCAATCTACCGATAAGGCCGGCGGGCATCGACTATCAGGATCCGAGCTTGGCGACCGTTGGTCCGGTGGCGGGCACCCGGAGTTATGTCCAACCGAAACCCGATCCGCCCAAGCCGGAGGTCGTGAAGCGGGCCCTGACGCCGGAAGAAAAGGAGCGGCAACGCGAGAAGACGGAGGCGCTTCTGAAGCGCTTGCGCGAACGTCGTGCGGCGGAGGCCGCCGGGGCAACGCAGGCGGAGCCGGGCTACATGGAGCGGGCCTGGACCACCTTTAAGCGCTACGTACTGTACATGAACTGACCGCGCCGCCGGCCCGAAAATGCCAGCGGCGCGATCGGGCGTCCTCCCCAGAACCACCCAATCGCGCCGCCGTCGCTACCTCTGCAGGCCGTGCGCCCTAGTCCTCACCGGAGCAATCGTCGCCCCTTTATCAGTCTGTCCCAACGACCGGCTTCGCGATCCGCCTCACCGGATCACCGGCCTCATTCTCCGTGCTTCCGCTTGGGCACCCGCCGGGGTCCTTCCCCAAGGACCTGCTCCGGTAGGCGGCCGGTCCGTTGTCTCTCGAACCGGTCTGCGGCTGCGGCATTTCGCATCTGCGAATCGCCGGCGCACGGTGTTGGCACTCCGTACCTGCACATATAGGAAGCATTACGCGTGCCAAAACAATGGAAAATCGGTCGCAAGCTGTAAGTACCTACTATAGCACCACTTAGTAATCTATTGACAAATCTTCGCAGGATCAAGAAGCCTTGCCGGAGTGTATCAGTCTCGGAATGGGACACGATATTTTCCCAATATGAAACAAATCGGCCCCGGAGCCGTGCAGGCACCGGGGCCGATGAACAATTTTGTACGCTCAGGATCAGGGCGTGCGCAGAATCATGATCCGGGGTTCAGTCATGTCTTCGATCGCGTAGCGGATGCCTTCGCGGCCGATGCCGCTGTCCTTCACACCGCCGTAGGGCATGTGATCGACGCGCCAAGACGGAACGTCGCCGATGACCACACCGCCCACCACGAGCTTGTCCCAGGCGCGATGGGCGCGGTAGATGTCGCGCGTGAAGACGCCAGCCTGCAGGCCGAACTTGCTGTCGTTGACTTCGTCGAGTGCGTCTTCGAAATCGCTGAACTTGCTGAGGAGGGCGACCGGCCCAAAGATCTCTTCGGCATAGGCGGGCTCTTCCCGCGGAACCCCCTCCAGCAGGGTGGCGGGCACCATGCAGCCGTCGCGGCCACCGCCGCAGAGCAGGGTGGCACCGGCCTTCAGAGCGGACTGCACCCAGTCGTCGATGCGCTTGGCTTCCTTCTCGGAGATGATGGGACCGATGAAGGTATCCTCGGCACGCGGGTCACCGGCCTTTAAGGCCTTGGTCTTGGCCACGAACTTCTCCTTGAGCTCATCATAGATGGACTCATGGATAATCACGCGCTGTACGCCGATGCAACTCTGGCCAGACTGGTAGAAGGCGCCGATGATCAGGCGGTTGACGGCATCGTCTACGTCGGCGGTTTCATCGACAATGCAGGCGGCATTGCCGCCGAGTTCCAGCACGATCTTCTTCTTGCCACACTTGGCCTTGAGATCCCAGCCGACTTCCGGCGAACCGGTAAAGCTGAGCAACTTGAGGCGATCGTCTTCGGTGAAAAGTCCGGCACCATCACGGCGACAGGGCAGGATGGAGAAGGCCCCTTCAGGGAGATCAGTCTCGGCGAGAATCTCACCGATGATGAGCGCGCCGAGGGGCGTGAGGCTGGCGGGCTTGAGCACAAAGGGGCAGCCGCAGGCGAGGGCCGGCGCAATCTTGTGCGCCGCCAGATTCAGCGGAAAGTTGTAGGGCGAGATGAAGGAGCAGGCGCCAACGGGCACGCGCTTCACGTAGCCCTGATAGCCACTCGCACGGGGGCTGCGCTCAAGCGAAAGGTACTCGCCATT
>JAUIKJ010000106.1 GCA_030430835.1 Candidatus Hydrogenedentota bacterium | reverse complement strand
GGCGCCATTCATCCGATGGCCTATTTCCTGCAATGGTTCGGCGAGAACGGCTTTGACCTTGCCGGGATGATCGATGCCTGGCATGCCAATGCGGCGTCGAGCGGGAGCCCTTCGGAATCCGGAGACGCCTATCGCGCTTCGTCCGATCTTTGCACAGGGCACGAGCAACAAGGCCTGGCCGCACCCACAGCAGGCAGTGATCGCCGGGGACTACAAATTGATTCGCCATGCCGGAAGCGATACCCTCGCGCTATACGACTTGGAGATGGATCCGGAGGAGCAGCACGATCTCGCCGGGACGCTGCCGGAGCAGGCGGCCGCCCTGCTGGGCGTACTGGAATCGTGGTTGGCCTCCTTCGATTCGGCCTTCGAAAACGTCCCCGCCAACGGCCTGTCCGGCGAAGCGGTGCAACAACTCGAGGGCATGGGTTACCTCTAAACCGGGAGAAAACGATGAACATCGATCGCCGTGCATTCCTGCAGGCCGCGGGCGCCTTCACCGTGGCCGCGGCCACGCAACGCGCCGTGGCCCAGGAAACGAAGAAATACAAGGCCTGCGTTATTGGCGACTCCAAGGACGGCGGCTACGGGCACGATCTGCATCGGGTCTTCGGCCTGCGCGACGACGTGGCCGTGGTAGGCCTCGCGGATCCGGACGAAGCGGGCCGCGCGAAGTACGCCGCAGAATGTGGTGCGGAGCGCAGCTACGCGGACTACACCGAGATGCTCGCGAAAGAACGCCCCGATCTCGTCGCGGTGGGCCCCCGCACCACCGTGCGCCACAAGGAATACCTGCTCGCCTGCGTCGAGGCTGGTGCTCATGGCTTCATGGAGAAGCCGCTCTGCGTGGATCTGGAGGAGGCAGACGCGATGGTCGCGGCCATCGACGCGAAAAACCTCAAGTGGTCCCTGGCCTACAACTTCCGCGCCCTGCCCATGATGCCGCACATCAAGAAACTGGTGTTCGACGACGGCCTCATCGGCAGTGTGCTGGAGATCCGCGGACGCGGCAAGGAAGACAACCGCGCCGGCAGCGAAGACCTCATCGTACTCGGCACGCACATCCTCGATCTCATGGCCTACTTCCTCGGCGATGCCCAGTGGTGCATGGCCGACATCACGCACAACGGCCAGTCCGCGCGCCCGGAGCATGTCCGCGAGGCCAGTGAAGCCCTCGGCCCGGTGGTGGGCAACCGCCTCCACGCGATGTACGGCTTCGAAAAAGGCGTCGCGGGGCACTTCAGTTCCATGAAGAGCCGCGACGGAAACGGCGGACGTTGGGGGCTGGAGATTCACGGCACGAAGGGCGTCATCGACATGGCGATGGACGTCATCCCCCATGTGCGTTGGCTTGACGATTCCACCTGGAGCGGCAGCAAGCGCGGCACGGCTTGGCAGCCCATCCCGGACATGCCGGATCTCAGCATGGCCGATGACCCGAACGAACGCTACAGCCTGCTCATCAACGACCTCATCTCCGGCATCGAAGAAGACCGCGCCCCCATGGCGAACTTCAACGAAGCCCGCCGTGCCCAGGAAATGATCCAGGCCGTCTTCGCGTCCTACGTACAAGGCACGCGCGTAGCGCTCCCGCTAAGCGATCGCACGCACCCGCTGAAGGGCTGGGCGTAGGCAAGTTATGGCGAGGCGCTATAACACGCCCCCTCCAGGCCTCGCGCAGCGAGTCCGTTGGCCACATTGCCCCCCAATCCATCGCAGTGAAATCCAAGCTCACCGCCATTCGCGCTTCCGCGGGAATGGCGGTTGGGACCAAGCCACACATGCGTGCAATGAAGTCTCGATACGCGCCTGGGCGCGACCGCACGATTGTCAGCGCAAGAACGCCCCCCGCTACTTCACCAGCTTCCGGTAGCGCGCGCGGCGGTTCTCGAAGAGCTTGGATCCGAATTCCTTGACGCGCCATTCTTCGTAGTCGCGGAAGTTGCCCTGGAACCAGCGGACCTGTTGCTCACCTTCGAAGACCAGCAGGTGCGTGCACACCCGGTCGAGGAAGAAGCGGTCGTGGCTGATGACAACCACGCAGCCGCGGTAGTTGAGGATCGCTTCTTCGAGCAGGCGCAGCGTGTTCACGTCAAGGTCGTTGGTCGGCTCGTCGAGCATAACGACGTTGGCTGGTTCCTTCAGCAACTTGGCGAGGTTGCAGCGGTTGCGTTCACCGCCGGAGAGTTCGTTCGCCTTCTTCTGCTGGTCCGCACCGCGGAAACCGAAGCGCGACAGGTACTGGCGAATCGGAATCTCGCGGTTCCCGATCACGACGTCACTCGCACCGCCGCCGACTTCGTCAATGAGGGTCACGTCCCCCTGGATCGCCGCGCGTTCCTGATCGACGTAGCCGAGGTCCACGGACTTGCCGATGGCGATCTCGCCCGCCGTCGGCTGCAGCGCGCCGGTAATCAGCTTGAGCAGCGTCGTCTTTCCGGTGCCGTTCGGGCCGATGATACCCACCACGGCCGCCTTCGGTACGATGAAGTCCAGGTGCTCGTAGAGGGTCTCGCCATCGTAGCCCATCGCCACATCCTTGAACTCGATGACCTGATCGCCGAGTTCCGGCCCCGGTGCGATCTGGATGACCGCATCTTCCTTGGCCGCGGCGGCTTCGCGGGCGATCAGTTGCTCGTACTCGGCGAGGCGCGCGTGCGACATCTCATGCCGCTCCTTGTTGCTCATGCGAATCCACGCCAGCTCCCGCTGGAACGCCTTCGCGCGCGGCGAGTTCTTCTTCTCGCCCGCGGCGAGCTTCTCCAGCTTCTGCTCGAGCCACGAGGAATAGTTGCCCTCCCACGGGATACCGTGCCCGCCTTCGAGTTCGAGGATCCACTTCGTCACGTTGTCGAGGAAGTAGCGGTCGTGGGTAACGATGATCACCGTGCCGGGATACTCGCGCAGTTGCACCTCCAGCCAGTCGATGGTTTCCGCGTCAAGGTGGTTCGTCGGTTCGTCGAGCAGCAGCAGGTCGGGCTTCTCCAGCAGCGCCTTGCACAGCGCCACGCGCCGCTTTTCGCCGCCACTCAGCGTGCCGACAATGCGGTCATCCTCCGGCAGGCACAACGCTTCGCTCGCCTGCTTGAAGTTTTGGTCCAGGCTCCACGCGTCGCAGGCGTCCAGTTGGTCCTGCAATACCCCCATGCGGTCCAGCGCCTTCTGCATCTCGTCGTCTGAAAGCGCTTCGCCCAGCTTTGCAGAGACCTCTTCAAACTCCTTGAGCTTCTTCATGGTATCCGCAAACGCGGACTCCAGAATCTGGCGCACCGTCGCCTCCGGATCGAGCTTCGGTTCCTGCGGCACATAGCCGCAGCGGTATCCGGAAGACAGGTCCGCCTGTCCACGGTAGTCCGTGTCCACACCCGCCATGATCCGGAGCACGGTCGATTTACCCGCGCCGTTCTCGCCGACGATGCCGATCTTCGCGCCGGGGTAGAAACAGAGGTTGATATCCTTGAGCACCTGCTTCTGGCCGTAAAACTTGTTGAGGCCGAGCATGGTAAAGATGAACTTGTCCGCCATGAGCTGCACGTATCCTGTGGTTCGCCTTGGAGTGGCCCGGGCGCTGCGCCGGGAATCCCAGATCGTAGCGCGGGAGTACACGAGTGGTCAATCGCCGTGACAGTCTGCCATTGGATTCGCCATAATGGTCCGACAGGGAGGAGGTATGCGCCTGTAGAGAGGATGTGGGGATGGCACGATTTGACAAGCGATTTGGGCGGGTAAGCTGGTTCTGGTACACCGCGGCCCGGATTTATGCCAGGCTCTTCGGCTGGCGGGTCGAAGGGGAACTGCCCAATGATCCGAAGATGATCGGCATTATCGCCCCGCACACGTCCAATTGGGATGTGTTTCTCCTGTACGTACTGGCGAACAGCTTCCGCATCAAGTCGAACTGGCTCGCCAAGAAGGAGCTCCTGCGTCCGCCCCTCGGCTGGCTGCTGCGCCCGCTCGGGGCGATACCCGTGGACCGGAGCAACCCGCACAACGTGGTCAAGGAAGTGGCCCGGCTCTTCGCCGTACAAGAGGCGATGTACCTCGCCATCGCGCCCGAGGGTACCCGAAGCAAGGGCAGCTACTGGAAGACCGGCTTCTATCACATCGCCATGAATGCGCAGGTGAATATAATCTTTATGTACATCGACTACGGGCGGAAGGTGATGGGCTTTGGCCCGGTGCTCAAGCCCACGGGCGACATTCACGCCGACTTCGAGATCGTAAGCGACTTCTATAAGGACATTACGCCGAAGCATCCGGAGTGCCGCAACGACATGCGGATTCGCGATGCCCGGAGCAAAGCGGAACCTACCGCGGAAAGCACTTCCCCATGAGCGAACACAATCGGCGCATCCTCCTTGCGGCACGCCCCGAGGGCATGATCAAGGAAAGCGACTTCCGGATGGAAACGGTGGCTGTCGAAAAACCCGGCGACGGCGAGGTACTGGTCCGGAACGAGTACCTTTCGCTGGACCCGGCCATGCGCGGCTGGATGACGGATCGCCCTTCCTACATTCCGCCCGTCCAGTTGGGCGAGGTAATGCGCGGTGGCACGGTAGGCGAGGTGCTCGAATCGAAGCACCCCGACTTCAAGGCGGGTGACAAGGTCCGCGCCATGGGCGGCTGGCAGGACTATGTGGTATCCAAACCGGACGGCCGCTTGATGAAACTGCCCGAAGGCCTTCCCATCCCCATCACGGCACACCTGAGCGTGCTCGGGATCACCGGCCTCACCGCCTACTTCGGCCTGCTCGACGTGGGCCAGCCGAAGGAAGGCGAGACGGTGGTGGTGTCCACCGCCGCCGGTGCCGTGGGCTCCATCGTTGGGCAGATCGCCAAGATCAAGGGGTGCCGTGCGGTGGGACTTACCAGTACGGATGCGAAGTGCACCTGGATCAAGGAGGAACTTGGCTACGACGCGGCCATCAATTACAAGACCGAAGAGATCTCCCCGGCCCTTGCCCAGCATTGTCCGAAGGGTATCGATGTCTATTTCGACAATGTGGGCGGTGAAATCCTCAACGCAGCCCTGGGCCAGATCAACTTCAAGGGACGTGTCGCCATCTGTGGCGCCATCACGCAGTACAACGCCACCAAGATGCCACCCGGTCCAAGCAACTATCTGAACCTGCTGGTAAAGAGCGCTCGAATGGAAGGCTTCATCGTGATGAACTACCTCGATCGCGCAATGGAAGGCGCCATGCAACTCGGGCAGTGGCTCATGGAAGG
This sequence comes from Candidatus Hydrogenedentota bacterium, assembly GCA_030430835.1. Taxonomy (GTDB): domain Bacteria; phylum Hydrogenedentota; class Hydrogenedentia; order Hydrogenedentales; family JAEUWI01; genus JAUIKJ01. The sequence goes on along the minus strand of JAUIKJ010000106.1, from coordinate 3,598 downwards.
TAAGCTCAAGTACAAGGAAGAGATCGTTGACAATCTGGAGAACGCGCCGACCGCCATACTCCGTCTCTTCAACAGCAGCAACACGGGCAAGCTAATCGTAAAGATTTAGATCCAATGGCGTACCGCGACGGTGCAGCGGCAGGAAAGAGGGCGATAGGCGAGCGATGCGACGAACTGGATGGATACTCCTGATCGCAGTGTTGTTTGCGGCTGCGATACTTTTCTTCGACGCCGTGCTGGAAAGCACGGCCTACAACGAGCCGGTCAAGTGGACAATAATCACGGGTTGGTTTGCCTGCACCGCCAGTCTCACGGCCGTCAGCCGGACGAACTAGCGACCGGCGCTCGCCATACTCCGACAAGAAAGCGCACCTGGACATACGTATACGTCCAGGTGCGCTTGAAGTAATGACTCGACTGTAGCCGCGCTACAGGTTGCCGGCAACCGCTTCCGCAAACTCGCTGCACTTGAGCAGCGTCGCGCCTTGCATCAGGCGGTGAAAGTCGTAGGTCACGCGCTTGTCGCCATAGGTTTTCGTCAGGGCACCGGTGAGGGCCTCGGCCACTTCCTGCCAGCCCAGGTGCTCGAACATCATCACACCCGAGAGAATCAGGCTGCTCGGATTGACCTTGTCGAGGTCGGCGTACTTCGGCGCCGTGCCGTGGGTTGCTTCGAAGAGCGCCACCCCCGTCTCGTAATTGATGTTCGCACCCGGCGCTATGCCAATGCCGCCCACCTGCGCCGCGAGCGCGTCGCTCATGTAGTCGCCGTTCAAGTTCGTCGTCGCGATGACATCGAAGTTTTTCGGGCGCGTCAGGATCTGCTGCAGGAAAATGTCGGCAATCGCATCCTGCACAAGAATCTTGTCGCCGGGGTCGCCATTGCAGTCGGCCCAGGCCACGGCCACGTCAGAAAATTCATCGCGTACCACCTCGTAGCCCCACTTGCGGAAGGCACCTTCGGTGTACTTCATGATGTTGCCCTTGTGCACCAGCGTTACCGACTTGCGTTTCTGGGCAATCGCATAGCGCAGGGCCGCGCGCACCAGGCGCTTGGATCCCGCTTCGCTGACCGGCTTGAGCCCCAAGCCGGTGTGGCCGGAGAGTTCCCAGCCGAACTCCTGCGCGCAGAAGGCGGCAAGTTTCTCGGCTTCGGGCGTGCCCGCCTTCACTTCGTAGCCTGCATAGACATCTTCCGTATTCTCTCGAAAGATGGTCATATCCACCGCATCCGGGTTTACGACCGGGCTCGGTACCGCCTCGAAGTGGCGCACCGGACGGACACACGCGTAGAGATCCAACTCCTGACGCAAGCTGACGTTCAGGCTGCGGAAGCCCTCACCCACGGGCGTGGTCAGCGGCCCCTTGATCGCGATGTTGTACTCGCGAATCGCGTCAAGCGTTTCTTCGGGGAAATAGTTGCCGCAGACCTTGTTCGCCTTTTCGCCAGCGTAGATTTCCATCCACGCGACCTTGCGCGTGTCGCCGTAGCAATGCGCGACCGCCTTGTCGAAGAGAAACTTCGAGGCCTTCCAGATATCGGGGCCGATACCATCGCCCTCGATGAATCCGATGATCGGCTTGCTCGGCGTATCTGGCAGGCCGTCCGCGCCGATGGCAATCTTCTCGCCCTGCGGCACCTGGATATGCTGAAACGTACTCATCGTGGCTCCCATAGTCTGAACTCCTTATCGCGTGGCGGGCGGCAACGATACCGGGCGCACCTGAATGACATGCGCCACACCACCCACGGATTCAAGCGCCTTCTCATCAAGCGGCTGGTCGAGATTCAGCACAACGGTCGCATCGCCCCCGGCCGCAGTACGGCCCAGGGTGAGATTGGCGATGTTCACCCCGGCGTCGCCCAGGGTCGTGCAGATGCGGCCAATCACCATCGGCACATCTTGATTGCGGCTGACAAGCATATGGCCTTCCGGACGTGCATCCACGCGCATCCCGTCGATACCGCAAATGCGTGCGTCATCGCCGTGGAACAGCGTTCCGCGCACGTTAAACTCGCCCTGATCCGTGGTAACGGTCACGGAAATCTCGAAGGCATAGTTGGAGTCTTCAGCACCGCGTGTTTCGCTGCTCTCGATCCCCCGCGCCTTGAGTTGCGACGGCGCGCTCACGATGTTCACGCTCTCGACCATCGGCGTCAGGAAACCACAGAGGATGGTCGCCGTAATCGGGTAGGTATCTGTCACGCCGATATCGCCGAGGTACTCGATATGAATTGACTGCGGCACGCCCGCCGCATACTGCGATTGGAACTGGCCGAGCCGGTCCGCGAGGTAGAGCAGGGGCTCGAGTTCCTTGCGCGTTTCACTGTCGAGACTCGGCACGTTGACCGCGTTCGAGATCGCGCCGGTGGTCAGGTAGTCCACCATCTGCTTCGCGATGTCCACGGCCACGGTCAACTGGGCTTCGTCCGTCGAGGCCGCGAGGTGTGGCGTCATCACGATATTGTCGAGACCGATGAAGGGATTGTTCTCGAAGGGTTCGGCGGTGTAGACGTCGAGGGCCGCGCCGGCGATGTCGCCGTTCTTGAGCGCGTCCGCGAGGTCCTGTTCGTTGATGATGCCGCCGCGTGCGCAGTTCACGATGCGGCAGGTGTTCTTCATCTTCTTGAAGTGTTCTGCACGGATCATGTTGTTGGTCTTGTCGGACTTCGGGGCATGCACCGTGATGAAGTCGCAACGCTCGATCAGTTCGTCGACCGAGACCAGTTCCACGCCAAGCGCCTCGGCCTTGAGGGTCGTCAAGATCGGGTCAAAGGCGAGCACCTTCATACCATAGGCCTGCGCGCGCTTGGCCACTTCGCCGCCGATGCGGCCCACGCCGATGACGCCCAGGGTCTTGCCGTAGACTTCGGTGCCCTTAAACTTCTTTCGGTCCCAGCGGCCCGCTTCCATGCTCGCGTGGGCCGCGGGAATCTGGCGGCACAGCGAGAACAGGAGCGCCAAGGTGTGCTCACAGGTTGAGATCGTGTTGCCACCCGGCGTGTTCATGACCACGATGCCATGCTCGGTGGCGGCACCTTTATCAATATTGTCCGTGCCCGCACCCGCGCGGCCAATGACCTTCAGGCCCTTGGCCGCCGCAAGCGCTTCCGCCGTGACCTTGGTTCCGCTGCGGACCACCAAGCCATCGAAGCCGTCCAGCGCCTTGGCCAAGTCTTCGGTCGATTGCGGAGGACGCTCGTCGGTCTCGAAGCCGGCCTGCTTGAATATGTCCACCGCCTCGGCACTTACTCCATCCAACACTAGAATTCGGGGCATGGGTCTGGTCGTCCTCCCGCTGCCGCACGCTGCAATATGCAGGGACCGCCCGGCTGCGATAAAAGCTCAAAAAAAGAATCCGGCCACACGCCGGAAGCCCAAGCGACTCCAAGAAGCCGTTTGGCCGTGGCGCTTGGTACAACGGCCCCCACACGATTAAGGGCTGTCACAAGTACGGCAAATGGGCCGTAGAGTCGTACCGGATCGACAATCGAAAGCGACCAAAGGCTAGCAAATAGCGGCTGAATCTGTCAAACATAAAGTTGTTAGAAGTCACCCCGCCCCCCTCCATCCAACACCATTTTCCGAGACGTGCC
>JAUIKJ010000446.1 GCA_030430835.1 Candidatus Hydrogenedentota bacterium | reverse complement strand
CCCGGGCCATGGGCGTCAATCACGCCTACATAACCTTGCATGTCGGGGCAGGTACCTTCCAGGCCCTTCGCGAGGAGCAGGTCGCGGCGAACAAACTGCACAGCGAGCAGTTGCAGGAGCACGAGTGGGCGTGGATCGACCTGCTGGTCGCGAATCATCCACCCATCTCGGAGATCTGTTACCGGCCGGGCGTGAGCACGGAAGAGGTGATGGATCAGATCGATATTGGCGGCACGGCGATGATCCGTTCGGCGGCAAAGAATTTTCGATACGTTACCGTGGTGGTGAACCCGGAGCGCTATGCCGCCGTGATGCATGAACTGCGCGCGCATGAGGGCGAGGTTTCTTACCCAATGCGCCACCGGCTGGCGCAGGAAGCCTTTCAGGCGATCACGGAATACAACAAATGCATTGCCGACTACCTGCAGAGTACCGAGCCGCCGCGGGTGTAGCGGGTTGTTACGGCGCGACGACGCTACGTGGAGTGCGTTTCCGTCGACAGCCGCGTGGTCTGGATTCCCGCCTGCGCGGGAATGACGGTGTGGCCGCGCAATTCCTGACCCTACAGTCATTCCCGCGCAGGCGGGAATCCAGTGCACGCAGTGCGATCGAATACAACCGCGCGATTTCGCGCGTCTCTCTTGGAGAACGGACGACATGAAGGTCTTGGTTATTGGTGGTGGTGGCCGTGAGCATACCCTTGCGTGGAAGCTGGCGCAGAGCCCGCGCGTTGAGAAGGTGTTTGCCGCGCCGGGCAATCCGGGGATTGCGGCGTTGGCGAAGGGGGCGTGCGTTGAACTGGGTGTGCTCGATTTCGAGGGGCATGCTGCATTAATCGCGGAACAGGGCATTGCGCTTGTCGTGATTGGCCCGGAGGATCCGCTGGCGGCGGGTGCGGCCGACGTACTGGGGAAGACGGGCGCGAAGGTCTTCGGACCCTGCGCGGCGGCAGCACGGCTGGAGGCGAGCAAGGCGTTTGCGAAGCAGTTCATGGCACAGTGCAAGATCCCGACGGCGGCCTACGCCGAGTTCGACCGTGCGGAGGATGCGCTTGCCTACGTCCGCGAACAGGGCGCGCCGATCGTGATCAAGGCGGACGGTCTCGCGGCGGGCAAGGGCGTTACCGTGGCGCATGACCTTGCGGCGGCGGAGACGGCCATCGCGGAGGCGATGGTGGACAAGGTCTTCGGCGACGCGGGCGGCAAGATTATCGTTGAGGAATTCATGGCGGGCGAGGAGGCCTCGATTCTTGCCTTTGCCGACGGCAAGAGCGTGGTGGCGATGGCCAGTGCGCAGGATCACAAGCCCGCCTTCGACGGTGACCAGGGCCCGAACACGGGCGGCATGGGCGCCTACTCGCCCGCGCCGGTGGTAACGCCGGAATTGTCCGAGCAGATCCAGCGCGAAGTACTGGAGCCGTGTGTGCGCGGTATGGCCGAGGCGGGTTCGCCCTATGTCGGTGTGCTGTACGCGGGGCTGATGATTACGGCCGAGGGTCCGAAGGTGGTCGAGTTCAATTGCCGTTTCGGCGATCCGGAGACCCAGGCGGTGCTGCCGCGGATGACAAGTGATCTCGTGGACATCATGGAGGCCTGCTGTGAGGGTCGCCTTGATAGCGTCTCAATCGACTACGATGGGCGCCCCTGCGTGACGGTGGTG
>JAUIKJ010000105.1 GCA_030430835.1 Candidatus Hydrogenedentota bacterium | reverse complement strand
GCCATGGAAGGCCAGCGCGGGAATCGCCACGGCGAGCCCCGCAATGGTGGTAATCAGCGCCTTGCCAATCCCTTCCGCCAGCACCCGCGGATTGCCCAGACCGCTTGCCGTGATCGCCTCGAAGATGGTCACCATGCCCAACACCGTGCCCATCAGCCCGAGCAGCGGGCTGATCGCGGCGATGATTTCCAGCACCGTCAGGCCGCGCTCGAGGCGGCCCACCTGTGTGCGCCCGACGGCGCGCATGCTCTCCAGCCGCTCCGCATGCGCCATGCCACGGTGTCGCAGCACCTCCTCGATAATCCGGGCGAAGGCGCTGCCATTGCGTTGACACAGGGCCAGCGCGCGCTCCGCCTCGGCTTCACCCCGGTATTTCTCGAGCATCGCGAGGATCGGCGCGGCGATGACCCGCCGCCGTTGCAGCGCCAACGCCCGCTCCACCACAATCGTTACGGCCAACAGGGAGCACAGTGCGATCGGAATCATCACGATGCCGCCCTGACGAAGAAGTCCCAACGCTTCAATCATGAATCTCACTTTCGATTGAATCAGTGCCAAGCCTGATCCTGCTACGGTCGCATCAAGAAATTAAAGGTCCACCGGATCTCCAGGTTGCGGTTCGCGTATTCCGGGGGCACAGTGAAGGGGAAGGGCTTGAAGGGCCCCGCCTTCTGGATGGCATTGCGGCAAAGGGCCGCATAGACCGGATCCTTGGGGGTGCCCACCGGCGTGACATGTACGATCGTACCGTCCGCGGCAATCTCGCAATCTATATCCGCGATGGTGGGAGACACACCCGAGTAGCGGGTCAAGAGCATCTCGCGCCAGCGCAGTTCGACCGCGGCCTGGATTTCCTTGAGGTACGGGGCGATCTCGTCCTGCATCGCCTCGAAGCCGACGAAGCCCACGGCATCCACTCCGCCGCGCTGCCGGCCCGTCGTCCGGCCTTCCGGTAGCTTGGGCGTTCTCGGGCGCTGTGGCGCTTCCGGTTGCGGAGGTCTTGCCGCCGCGGCCACGGTCTCCGGTTTCGGTTCCGGCAGTGCGCGCGGCGCGGGTTCCAGTTTGGCCATGCGTGTGGGCGGCGCTGGCTGGGGCGCAGGCTCCGGCGCCGGCGCGGGTTCGGACTCGGGAACGGCCTCGGTCGCGACCGATTCGGGGGATGGCGGGGCTGGTGGCGGCGTGGGCGCCGCGGGTTCTTCCGGCGGCGTGGGCACGGCGAGGTGGTCGAAATCGGACTCTTCAACCGATGTCGGACCGAGCGTCTCGCTTTCCCGCGCCGCCACGTCGGAGGCCTGGGAATTCGTTTCTGCGATGAGATCGGAGACCTCGACCGGTTCATTGGCCGGGGTCAGGGTCTCCACCAATTGCCGGGTTCGCACGGGATCCGGCTCCGGCGGCGGGGTGAGGCGAATGCGAATCGGCTCGGTATTCAGTTCCGCCGCATGCTCCCGAGGCATATGGAGCCCGGCGCCGATGCCGTAGAGCACGGCAAGGTGCACCACGAAGGATGCCGCTGCGGCAATGGTCGTATTTCGCTTCCGTTGCATGGTACCGGTCCGTTCCAGAGCCTGGAGTCTACCAGAACCAGACCCTTGTCAGTCCCATTTTTGAAGGCTATAATAAAAGGCTTGTACCTTTTCGCTCGTTCCGCGAACGGAGAGAAAACCTTGGAGCACGAAGCGTATGCGGCATAGCGCGAGTCTGTTGGCCTCACTCGAAGGGCTGAGCCGATCCGCGTTTCGTATTGCCTCGGAACTGTCGGGCAACAGCCGGTCGGGGCTCACGGTTCGCTTCCTTTCCAAAAAGCTCGAGATGCCCATTGAGGAGATCGAGTACCTGCTCGATGTGAACCATCGCTTGATGTTCACCGACCTGACCAAGGTCAAGATCGTCGCCGAGGGCCAGACCGCCATTCGCCGCATTGCCGAGGGCCTCAAATGCCGGGGCGACATCGATTCCCTTTTCGCGCGCGTCAAGAGCCTCAGCCCGCATGACTACCGCGTGCTCGAGGAACGCATCGGCCTCGAAGACCCGGGAACCAAGAAGCAGGCCGTCGAAGAACTGATCGCGCGCTACTACCAGCACCCGGATTCGGTGGTGACCTATGTCGCGACCCAGTCCTTCTCCGATACCGCGCGCGAAGTCTTCGACATCGTGTGGCAATCGAAGAAGGGGATCATGCCGGCCTCCCAAATCCGCGTCGCGCACGGTGGGCCAGAGCACAAGGTCGAAGAGGCGCTCTGGGAACTTACCCAGGGCTGCGCGCTCTTCGAGATGTTCCGGTTCGACACGGAGGACCGGCTCGTCCGGATGATCGGTGTGCTCAAGGAAATCCGGAGCTACAGCGAAGGGCAAAGTTCGAAGGGCAAGAAGGCCCCCAAGCTCAAGGCCCTGCGTGCGAAGCCCGAGCGGGTCTATTCGCAGAACCTGGATTTTTCGGACACCATCTGCAAGCTCCTTGCCGCCATTGCTGCCAAGCCCGTGCGGTTGCGGGGCGATGGAGAACTCTTCCGGGAAGACCGCCGCCGTCTTGGTGAGATCTGTGCCGAGGAAGCTGACCCGTCGTTGAACACCTGCCTCTGGGCGGCAGAGGGGGTGGGCTGGCTCGTGCGGGTGGACAACACCCTGCGCGTGGGGGATCTCGATAAACTGATCCAGCTGGACCGGGTCAATCGCCACCGTGTGCTGTGCGACTGGTTCCTGGCCCGGGGAGACGAAGCCACCTCGCGTAAGCTCCTGTCGGAAGTCGTAGAGGACACGAAGCCGGGCGCGTGGTACGAGGTCATGGACTTTGTCTCCTACGCAGTTCAGGCCAAGCATGACGTCGAGCAGCCCGTCTTGAAGGCCCAGGGTTCGCAATGGGTCTATGTGCATCCGGCCGGTGGCAGCCAGGGCGAAGCGCGCCTTGCGCGTTCGCTCGAAGAGTCATCCTTTTGGCTGGGACTGGTGGACCGGGCGGAAGTGGGCGGCGAAAACGCCATCAGCCTCACCGAGATTGGCCGGGTACTCCTCACCGGTGCCGACCTCGCCGAACTGAAGAAGGCCTTCCCCGCGCGCAAGGGCGAGTTCGTGGTCCAACCGAACTTCGACATCGTGGTGCCCACCCAGGACATGGATCCGCTGCTCAGCGTTCCGCTGGATCAGTTTGCAGTGCGCGGTAGTACCGGCCAGGCCACCGTTTACAACGTCGGCAAGGAATCCTTCACCCAGGCCTTGCAGGACGGCCACGACGCCGATGCCTTCGTCGAATTTCTGCTGGCCCACAACCGCGGTGGCAGCCTGCCGCCCAACGTGATGCAGACCCTCGAAGACTGGCGCGGCGGGATGAAACGCGTCCGCGTCCGCACGATTCACATTGTCGAAAGCGAGGATCCGCTGGTAATCGCGGACCTGACCCACCGGCGCCGATTCAGCAAGTTGCTCGAGCCGATGGACCCGGCCCGCGTGGTGCGGTTCCATGACATCTCGAAGAAGGAGCTGTCAAAGGCCCTCGAGAAAGACGGCTTCATCGTCGATTGACCGCCGCTGCCGATACGGCCATTAGTGCTTGATTTGGAAGCCTTTAGCGCTACACCCTATAATCCGCGCAGCGCAACCCGAGGCAAGGCACGACGTGGACGGTATCTACCAGTTTCCAGTAGCGGACAATCCCACGGTAATTGCCGTGATTGCCTTCGTGCTGGCCCTGCTCTTCGGCGCATTCGGCCTCGACATCTATCGCCGCAAACGGGACCGCCGCCTGCGCATTGACGCGGAGTGGCGTGCCGTAAAGCAGATCGTCGCCGAGCGCGAACTGAGCGAGCGGGAAGCCGAAAGCCTCACCGCCCTTATTCGTACCCATGCGGCGCAAGACCCCTACCACGCGGCGACCATGAAATACCGCTTCGACGAATGCGTCGACGCGGATATGTGTGCGGTGCGTGACCGCGAAGGCGAGGAAGCCTTTGCCAAGCGCGGGGTCCACTTGCGCGATATACGAACCCGGCTGGGGCTCGACTTCGTCGCCGTCGGTCAGCGCATCGAATCCACTCGGGAAGTCTATGTCAGCCAGATTGTCTGGGCGGCCCGGGAATCGGAAGCGAAGAACGCCGGCTGGAGTACGCTGGTGGTCGCCGCGGTGGACGAGGCCTACTTCCACCTTGCGCCCGCGCCCGATGCCCCAGCGCCCGGCTTTCGCGTGGGCGAGCGCATTCGCGTGCGCATGTGGCGCGAGGAAGACGCGCGCTACGTGTTCATGTCGACGGTTGCACGGGTCGACATCGGGCCGCAGGTCTGGGTATGTGAACACACCACCGAACTCAACCGGACCCAGTCGCGCGCGCACTTCCGGATTCGCCACGATCAAAGCACCGACATCGGGATCGTGAATGGACCCATCGACGGCAACATGGAGGGCGTGGAAGCACGCCCGGTCGTGACCCGGATTCGCGGGCGCATCACGAGCCTCAGCGGCGGCGGATTCGCGGTGGTCTCTCCCCAGCCCGTGCCAACCCAGGTCCTGTTGCGCGCCACCTTGGAGCTTGAGGCCTCGCAGGGCTACGTCACGGTAACCGCGAAGCTCGTGGGCAGTTCACCCTTGTCGAACGGGCGGCATCTCCTGCGCGGTGCCTTCGTCGGTATCAGCGATGAGGCCCGGGAGCGGATCACGCATTATGTATTCAAGCGGCAACAGCACAATGTGCAGGCCGCGCACCCCTATGGTTTGGAAGAAGGGTAGGCCGTGCAGGTAATCGTTCAGGCCTGGAAAGACCTCCAGGATCGCTTGTTGCTCGTCTTCGCCTACGTCGGTGCGCACAGCCTGCTCTTCCTCACCGTGGGGCTGTTGGAGTGGGCGGTCGGCTTCGAGCCGGATGGCGAAGTTGTACCGCCCGGCATTGCCGCCCTCAAGATGCTCGACCAGATCGCCCTCGCCGCGGCCATTGCCGCGGTGCAGGCCATCGTCTTCGCGCGTATCGGCAAGGACATTGATCGCCCCCTGTGGAAATGTTCCGACGATCTCGACGCGCTGCGCCGCTTCTTCCTGCCGTGGTTGCTGCTAAACCTGGGCTACACCGCGATCGCGGAGGTGGGCAGCCTCGCGATTCGGAACGATCTCGGGGCGCTCTTCCAGTTGACCGAAATGCTGCGGTTGTTCTACATGCTCCTGTACCTGCCCATCGGCGCCTGCATCATGTACTGGGGACGGCTGGATTGGAACGAACTCGGGGAAACGCTGCGCCCCATCGTGCGCCAGTTCGCGCTCGTGCTCAATGTCTTCCTGCTCCAGTTGGCACAGCACTTCGTAAACCTCGAATTGTCGATCGTGCTTCAGGGAAAGGACCCCGCGACGCTCAGCTACGTCCTCTTCTTTGCCTTGGGGGCGATGCCGATCACCCTGCTGGAATTGCTCGCCTTCGTGGCGATGTGGCATGTGCTCATGATCAATCGAAACGCACCCGAAGACGAGGACGAAGACTTCGACTTCTAAGGACCACGGACGAATAGGCCCCATGAACTTCGAGATCAGTTACGGAGAAGAAACCCGCTCGGCGCGACTGGACGGCGTGCAGCCGCTCGGTACCCTGGACATTGCGGATGTGCCACCCCTACCCGATCCCGCCGCCGCGCTTCGCGATGGCCTGCGCGATCCCATCGGGATGGATTGCGATGCGCTCGGCGCTTACCGCGCGGGCGACACCGTCACCATCGTCGTATCGGATTCTTTCCGCTACACCGCCGTGGAACTGCTGTTGCCCACGCTGCTGGACGCGCTTTCCGAGCGCGGGATCCGCGAGGAGGACATCCACTTCCTGTTCTCCACGGGGACCCATCGCGGCCCAACGGACGACGAGGCGGCGCGTATTCTCGGAGACGCGGTCTATGCCCGCTTCAAGGACCGCGCGATTGCCCACGATCCCTACGACAAGGATCAGCTGGTGGATCTTGGCACCACGGACGCGGGAACGCCTATCGCGATTCACCGCCGTGCGGTCGAGACTGATCATCTGATCCTGACCGGTACCGTGGTGATGCACTATTTCGGCGGCTTCGGCGGCGGGCGCAAGTCGTTGGTGCCGGGGGTTGCCGCGGTGGAGACCATCGCCCACAACCACGCCCTCAACCTGGACAGGCACGAGAACCGCCTGAACCCCGCCGTTCGCATCGGCACCCTGGATGGCAACCCGGTGGCCGAAGACATGTTCGCGGCGTCGAGCCCCTGCAAGGTCGACTTCATCGTCAACACGGTTCTCGATCGCAACGGCGCGATTGCCGGATTGTTTACCGGTGACTTCGACGCCGCGCACCGAAGCGCCTGCGCCTTCGCGCACGCGCTCTACGCCGCACCGATTGGAGCGCAGGCCGATCTTGTCATCGCTACCGCGGGCAAGGCGAAGAACTTCATTCAGTCGCACAAGGCACTCTACAACGCCTATCAGGCGCTCAAGCCCGGCGGGCGCATGGTCTTCCTCGCACCCGCGCCCGAAGGCTATGGCGGCAACAAGTTCGCCCAGTGGCTGGCGTTGGGAAGTTGCGACGCGGTCATCGCGGAGCTGCGCAAAAACGCGGAGATCAATGGGCAGACCGCGTTGAGCACCTTGGAGAAGGCGCCAAGCGCGATCTTCGTAACGGAAATGGATGCTGCGCAGGTCGCCGCGCTCGGTGCGCAACGGGCGGACAGCCTGGATGCAGCACTTGCGCAGGCCGTGTCTGAACTGCGCGCGGCCGGTGTGGAACAGCCCACCGTCTGGCTCATGCCCTCGGCACCCTACACGGTTCCGGTGCCCGCCGCTGAGCACGCGTGATTCGACGCCCAGGCGAAACCTGCAGACCTTTTCGATGCGTCAATTTTGCTATAGTGGTGTCTCGGCGGGACCACACCGCAGCACAGGATGGGCCACATGCTGAAAGACAACATCGAAATCGATTACCGGTTTGAATGTGCGGACGGGGCAACCTTCGATATCCCCGTGCGCCTCGATGCGGAATCCCTCGACCTTGTCTACGATCCGCCGGACCCCGCGCCGGCCTGGACCAGCATGGCGCACGAAGCCTGCACCGGCTGCCCGCTTGCCTCTGAAGGCCACACACATTGCCCCGCCGCACTGGCCATCGTGGATCTCGTGGAGCGCTTCGATACCATGATTTCCTATGAGCAGGTGCTCGTCACCGTCGAGACCGCGGGCCGGACGATCACCAAGCGGACATCGATGCAGAAGGCGCTGAGTTCCCTGCTCGGTCTGCACATGGCGACCAGCGGCTGCCCGTCGCTTTCTTTTCTCAAGCCGATGGCGCGCTTTCACCTGCCCTTCGCCACACGCCTCGAGACGGCCTACCGCGTGGCGAGCGCCTACATGCTTGCACAGTACTTCCGAAACCGGAAAGGCAAGATCTGCGATCTCGACCTCAAGGGACTCAGCAACGCCTACGAGCAGATTCAGCGCGTCAACCGCAGCATCGCCAACCGCCTGCGCACCGCGGGCGAAGGCGACGCAAACATGAACGCGCTCATCCTGCTCGATGTCTACGCGCAGGATCTTCCGTTGGTGATTGAGGATGGCCTCGAGTCGGTCGCCTTCCTCTTTGACGACTATCTGGACTCCGGCGCATGGCGGCCGGTGACCCCGGTCGAGTGAGTGGCCTGCGCGAGGTCGTGGGGGAATGGCACCCCCCGACGCGGCTGGAGCGGTCCACCGGCCTGATCGCACTGCTCGGCATCGCCAGCATGTTCGTCGGCGCGCTCATTGCCGCGCTGGCCTTTGGCGAATCCGGCAGCATCCGCTATTCCTTTCTGAATCACAATATCTCGGAACTGGGCCATGCCACGCGATCACCGCTGGCACCGGCCTTCAACTACGGCATGATCCTCGGCGGTACCTTGATCGCCATCGCGATGGTGCTCTTCGCCGTGCGCACCCGCACACGTGGTGTCTACCTGGCCACCTTCTTCGGCGTGCCCGGGGTGGCGGGCATTGCGCTGGTCGGGGTGTTTCCCACAGGTACGGGACAGGCCACCGCCCACGGCGCCGCCGCGGCCATGGCCTTCCTCGGTGCCTTCGGGTACAGCGTGGTGACCACCTGGCTGCTGATTGCCTCCGGATCACTGCGGATGCCGCGATGGCTCTGTGTGCCCTCCGTGGGGCCGGCCATCGCCGTACTGGCCTTCATCCTGGTGCCCATGCGCCTCTATCCCGATGTACCGCTCACCAAAGTCTACGACACGGATCGCATGGGGTCCGTGCGGCCCATCGTCTGGCTGCCATCCCTGCTGGAGTGGTCGATTCTGATCAGTTTTCTGCTGTGGATCGTGTTCGCCGCAGGCTGGCTGGCCTTCGCACGGCGGCGTGCGGAGCACGCCACCCTGCTGCAGTAACCGCGCCGCTCAATCCCGGAAGTGATCGAAGCCGAGGTGGCTCGCGTCTTCGCCCGCGATCCGCACCCCGTGCCACGCGTCGGTGAAACGACCGACGGGAGCGAGGGGGAGACCAAAGCGGGCCTCGAAGGCGCGCGACAGCCTGTCCTGGGCGGCCGGGGCGATCGCGACGATCAACTCGTAGTCCTCGCCACCCGTCATCACCAGATCGATCAATTCAATCCCCTGCGTGCACTCGAAGCTTGCGAGGGCCGGCGGCACCACCAGTTGTTCCGGCAGAAAATCGAGGCCGATACCACTGGCCACCGCGATGCGGCCGGCGTCCTGCACGAGGCCGTCGCTCACGTCCATCATTGCGTGAACCGCATCCTGCGTGGCGAGCCATTGCCCCTCGACGATGCGCGGCTCCGGCCGAAGATGGGCGGCGACCAGCTCCGGCGCGTCCACACCCGCCTGCAGAGCAAAGAGCCCCGCGGCCGATCGGCCCGGTGCGCCGCTGACACAGAGGATGTCGCCCGG
>JAUIKJ010000104.1 GCA_030430835.1 Candidatus Hydrogenedentota bacterium | reverse complement strand
GTATCGGGGGCTTCGAGGATGGCGCGGGCGAGCTGCCCCTCCTCCTCGGTGGGTTCCCGTTGTAAACCGTATTCGTAGATGTAGTCGACGATGGCGTTGGGATCGCCGCCGTGGTCCTCCGCGAGCGCCTGCGCGCCGAGGGCCAATTGGGTAAACAAGGTTTCGCCGTTACTCATTTCCAGGGCCTGTAGCGTGGTGAACTGCGTCTCACGGCGGGAGGTGACCTGTTCGCGGTTGGTGCGGCCGAGGGCGCGGGTGAGCGGATCGGCGGGCACGCGCCACGCGCGGACCGGCGTGCGCCGTGCTTCGACCGTGTTCGCGTCTTCCGGAAGCGCCTCGCTCTTGCCGCCGGCGGCCGCCTTGCGCAATTCTTCCTGACGCAGCTTCTCGGCGGGCGAACGGTCTTCCGGCATGATGAACTTCGGGTTCACCTGCCACACGCCGGTGATGCTGGCGAGGGCGTCGTAGAATTGCTCGGCCGTGAGCCGCCGCACGGTGGGTCCGCGGAACACGTAATCCTGCAGCTGCTGCTCCGTGGCGGGAACGGATTCCGCGCCGTAAATGCGCGAGGTCATGATCCGGCGCAGGAGGTGCTTCAGGTCGTAGCCGTGGTCGATGAAGTCCCTTGCGAGGGCGTCGAGCAGTTCCGGATGCCACGGCTCCTTCTCGATGCCGTCCAGCGGCTCAACGATGCCCCGGCCCATGAGCAGCGCCCAGTAGCGGTTCACGATGGTGCGGGTGAAGTGCGCGTTCTCCTCGGCGGTGGCGAGTTCGGCCACGCGCGCCATGCGGTCGCGCCTGGAGAGGTCCGGCGCGACCTCGCCCAGTTCCGGCCAGAGGAAGCCGTAGCTCGCCGGCTTGCCCAGCGGCACGTCGCAGCGGATGAGTTCGAGGGGATCTTCGCTGAAGCAGTTCGCGAGCGCATAGGCGTCGGCGAGTTGCCAGTGGTCGATGAAGCTGTCGTGGCAGGAGGCGCACTTGAGGTTAACGCCCATGAAGACCTGGGACAGGTTGCGCGCGGCCTGGAGCGGCGGGGTCTGGATGGCGGCATTGTCCCCGCGCCAGACGATGCCGTTGATGAAGCCTTCGGAAGATGGACGCGGATGAATCAGTTCCTTCGTGAACTGATCGTAGGGCATGTTGTCCTGAAGGGCCATGTACAGCCAGTCGGTGATCTGCTTGCGGCCACCGTCGATATAGCCCACCCCCTCAAAGTCGTTCCGGAGCATGTCGTTCCAGAAGGTCATCCAGTTCTCGGCGTAGGCACGGTCACGCGCGAGCAACTCGTCGATCAGACGCGCCCGCTTGTCCGGATGGCTGCGGAAGGCGAAGCGCTCCAACTCCGCCGGCGTGGGCAGCAGTCCGGTAATATCCATGTAAGCCCGGCGCGCGAAGCGCGCGTCGCTTGTGGCGGCGGCCGGCGTGACGCCGTGCTTCTCGAAATAGGGCGCGAGGAGATGGTCGATAAGGTTCTCGCCTTCCGCGAGCCCCGACAGGTCAACGTCCTGGAGGTGCAGCGAGGCCACATAGTCCACCTCGTGCGGGGCCATGTCGGTCCACTTCACGCCCTGATCGATCCATGCGCGGAGGATGCCCACTTCTTCGGCGGTCAGCGCACGCCCTTCGGGGGGCATGCGGATATCGGGGTCACTGGAGGCGACCAGCGCAATCAGCTTGCTTCCCGCGCTGTCGCCTTCGATGACGATGGGCCCGTCGCTGTTGCCCTGCAGGAGCACGCGCCGCGAATCCACCTGCACGCCGCCCTTGCGCTTCCCCCCGCCGTGACACTCCCAGCAGTGCTCGGCGAGGATGGGGTGAAGGTCCTGCGCGAAGTCGATGGGCCGGGAAACCGGCGGAGGCAATTCGTCCCCCGCGCCCGGCAGGGCCGCGCCAACGATAACCAAAATGGTGACGAAATAACGCATAACTGATTCCCAAGGGTCTTCCCGTGACTATAACACGCCCCCCGGGCAGGGATCTTATGGGCGTCGCACGCCCGAAGGGCGAGGCGAGTTCAGCCGCCCGCGCGCACAAAGACGATGAAATCGGTCCACGGCACCTCGTATCCGGCGCCGCGCAGGTGCGTAGCGATCTGACCGCGGTGATGGGTGGAATGGTTGACCACATGCGTCACGATGTCACCAAGCGCGGTCTCGTAGGGATTGCCCTTGAGATCGTTGTAGGCGCAGGAACGTGTCAGGTCGGCCGCGTCCTCCGACGCGAGGAACGCGCCCCAGGCGGCATGGACGCGGTCGGAGCGATCACGCACCTCCCGCAGCGACCATGCCGGCCAGACGGAATCCGGGTGCGGCTGTGCGGGGGAAACCCGTGCAAGCCATTCTTCCTGGGTGGCGGTGATGTGCCGTGCGAAGACGAGGCACTGCTCCGGCGGTTCGAAGACATGGGCCAGAGCGTCGAAAAGAAGGGCGTCTGCCCACGCGGTGTACGCGAACAGACGCCGTAGATGATCATTCATGCCGAACCCTCCACGAAGGAAGACTATGCCGGCGTGGCCTCGGCCTTCAGGGTGTCGTAGCCGGCCGAGTCACGCGCGGGCAGATCGGAGTATCCCATGAGATACAGGTCAATCTCACGCGCGGCCTCGCGGCCCTCGGCGATCGCCCACACCACGAGGGATTGCCCGCGGCGCGCGTCGCCCGCGGCGAAGATGCCCGGCTTGTTGGTCTTGTAGCTCTTGTCCGCCTTGATGGCCTGGCCAAAGCGATTCTTCTCCCATTCGAGGCCCATGCCGTCGACGAAATGGTCCGCTTCCGGCTGCGTGAAGCCCATGGCCAGCAGGACGAGTTCACAGGGAATCCGGATTTCGCCACCGGGCACTTCGACCATCTTGCGGCGGCCTTCTTCGTCGGTCACCCACTCCACCTTGGCGGCGTGCAACGCGGCGACGTTGCCGTGGCCGTCGTCCTCGAAGGACTTGGTGCTGATGCTCCACTGGCGGCATTCGCCGTCGGGCGCTTCTTTGTGACTGGAGCAGGTGCGGAGCACGAAGTCCCACTGCGGCCACGGATTCTCCGGGCTGCGCTTTACCGGCGGCTTCGGGAAGAGTTCGAGGTTGGTCAACGACTTGCAGCCTTGGCGGATGCTCGTGCCGACGCAGTCGGATCCCGTATCGCCGCCACCGATGACGACGACGTTCTTGCCGGTCGCAAGAATCTCTGCTTCGGTCACGTCCTTGCCCAGCACGCGCTTGTTCTGCTGCGGCAGGAAATCCATGGCGACATGAATCCCGTTCAGGTCCTGGCCCGGCATGTTCATGCCGGCGAAGGTACGGGCCTTGGTGGAGCCGATGGCGATCAGCGTCGCGTCGTAGCTGTCCAGTTCGCTCAACGGCACATTGACACCGACCTCCGCGTTGCAGCGAAACTCCACGCCTTCGGCCTTGAGTTGGTCCACCCGGCGAAACACGACTTCCTTACTCAGCTTGAAGTTCGGAATACCATAGGTCAAGAGTCCGCCCGGTTCGTCGGCGCGTTCGTAGACCACGACCTTGTGACCCGCACGGCGAAGCTGCTGCGCGGCGGCGAGCCCGGCCGGTCCCGAACCCACGATCGCAACAGATTTACCGGTTTCCTTTTCCGGGGGCAGCGGCACGGTCCAGCCTTCGTCCCAGCCGCGGTCGCCGATCTCCCGCTCGATCATCTCGATGGTGACCGGCGGTTCATTGATGCCCAGCACGCACGCGCTCTCGCAGGGCGCGGGACAAATCCGGCCGGTGAACTCCGGGAAATTGTTGGTCGAGTGCAGCACCCGCAACGCCTCTTCCCAGTCCTCATCCTTCACCAGTTCGTTGAAGTCGGGAATCTGGTTGCCCAGCGGGCAGCCGCTGTGGCAGAAGGGAATACCGCAGTTCATGCAGCGGTAGGCCTGCTGCTTGAGCTTGTCGGCGGGCAGCGACTGCGCAAACTCCCCGTAATTCTTCACGCGCTCCTCGACCGGCAGGTCGAGGGGAAGCTCGCGGGTAAACTGCATGAATCCCTTGTGCTTCGCTTTCTTACTTGGCGGCATGCGTCATCTCCTCGGTCTGCGCGGCCTGCTGCTGCAGCTTGAGGACCGCGGCGTAATCACGCGGCATCACGCGCACGAAATGCTTCAGTTCGGCGTCCCAGTTTTCCAGAATGTGCTTGGCGCGCGGGCTCTCCGTGTATTCGGCGTGCCGCTCGAGCATGCGGCGCAATTCCGGAATGCTCTTCTCATGCAGCGCCTTGAGGTCGGCGCTGTCTCGATTGCAGTGAATGGGCAGTTGTTTGCCGGGATCGTAGACGAAGGCCACGCCGCCACTCATGCCGGCAGCGAAATTTCGTCCGGTCGGTCCAAGAATGACCGCACGGCCGCCGGTCATGTACTCGCAGCCGTGGTCACCCACGCCCTCGACCACGGCCCAGGCGCCGCTATTGCGCACGCAGAAGCGCTCGCCCGCGCGGCCGCGGAAGTAGGCTTCACCGGCCGTGGCACCGTAGAGCGCCACATTGCCGATGATGATCTGTTCATCGGCCGACTTGCCTCGCTCGGTCGTGGACTTCATGAAAGACGCCGGCGGGCGCACGATAATCTTGCCGCCCGAAAGGCCCTTGCCCACGTAATCGTTTGACTCGCCGTTTACGTTAAGTGTGACACCCTGAATCGTGAAGGCGCCGAAACTCTGGCCGCCCTGGCCTTCGCAATCAATCCAGACGGTGTCCTCCGGCAGGCTGCCACTGTACATACCGAGCTTGTGCCGGCGCGTCAACTCGCTGGAAAGTATGGTTCCGACGGTACGGTTGATGTTCCGGATCGGCTGCGTAAACTGCACAAACTTCGGCCCGAACTTGTCCCGGTTTTCGGGGTCCAGCGCGGCGGCGGCTTTCTTCATCAGCTCGTTGTCGAGCGCCTGATCAATGCCGTGATCCTGCTTCTTGCTGCAGTAGAGCGTCGAACCCTCCCACGGCTTGGCCATGTAGAGAATACGCGAGAAGTCGAGGTACTTCGCCTTCCAGTGTTCCGGCAGCGGATCAAACTCGAGCATGTCGGCGCGGCCGATCATTTCGTTCATCGTGCGGAAGCCAAGCTGCGCCATGATCCGGCGGCACTCCTCGGCCACGAAGAAGAAGTAGTTGACCACGTGCTCGGGCTTGCCATTGAACTTCTTGCGCAGATCGGGATCCTGCGTGGCGATGCCGACCGGGCAGGTGTTCAGGTGACACTTGCGCATCATGATGCAGCCGGTGGCGATCAGCGGCGCGGTGGCAAATCCCATCTCGTCGGCGCCGAGCAATGCGGCAATCGCCACGTCACGGCCGGTCTTCATCTGGCCATCGGTCTGTACACGGATACGGTCGCGGAGGTCATTCTCCACCAGCACCTGGTGCGTTTCGGCGAGACCGAGTTCCCACGGCAGCCCGGCGTACTTGATGGAGGTCAGCGGCGACGCGCCGGTACCGCCATCGTGTCCGCTGATCAGCACCAGGTCGGACTTGCCCTTCGAGACGCCGGCGGCAATCGTGCCAACGCCCACTTCCGACACCAGCTTCACGGACACGTTTCCGTGAACGTTGGCGTTCTTCAGGTCGTGGATCAGCTGCGCCAAGTCCTCGATGGAGTAGATATCGTGGTGCGGCGGCGGAGAAATCAGTTCCACGCCCGGGGTCGAATAGCGCACCTTCGCGATCTGATCGAAGACTTTGTGTCCCGGGAGCTGACCGCCTTCGCCGGGCTTCGCGCCCTGCGCCATCTTGATCTGCAACTCGTCCGAATTAACCAAATATTCATTGGTTACACCGAAGCGGCCTGAAGCCACCTGCTTGATACTGCTCCGGCGCAGATCGCCGTTCTCGTCCGGCTCGAAGCGCCGCGGGTCTTCCCCGCCCTCACCGGTATTGCTGCGGCCGCCGATGCGATTCATCGCGATGGCGAGATTCTCGTGCGACTCGGCGCTGATGGAGCCGAAGGACATTGCGCCGGTGCAGAAGCGTTTCACAATCGCCGACGCCGGCTCGACTTCTTCGATCGGAATGGCCGTGCCTTCCTTGAACTTCAATAGGCCACGCGGCGCGGCCAGCGTGCGGTTGCGGTCGTTCACCGACGCCGCAAACTCCTCGTAGGTATCCCAGTTGTTCGCCTTGGTCGCGTGCTGCAGTTTCGCCACCGTCTCCGGATTCCACTGATGGAACTCGCCGCGGCGGCGCCAGCGGTAGTGCCCGCCAACATCGAGCTGCGGCCGGTGCGAAGGCTTGTCCGGATAGGCCAAGGCGTGGCGCATCAGGGACTCCATCGCTACCTGCTCCATGCCAATGCCTTCGATGCGTGATGCGGTGCCCGCGAAACAGCGGTCAATCAACGCAGAGTTCAAACCGACCGCCTCGAAGATCTGCGCGCAACGGTAGCTATGTTGGGTCGAAATGCCGATCTTCGACATCACCTTCAGCAGGCCTTTCTCGAGGGCCTTGATATAATTCTTCTGTGCCTTGCCCGGCATCTCTTCAACGATGGTCTCACGACGGATCAATTCGTCGAGAGTCTCGAAGGCCAGGTAGGGATTCACCGCCCCGGCGCCATAGCCGGTCAGCAGCGCGAAGTGCATCACCTCGCGCGGCTCGCCGGACTCGACGATGAGGCCGCACTCGGTCCGGTTGTGCGTGCGCACCAGATGATGGTGTACGCCACCCGTAGCAATAAGGCTTGGAATCGGGATGAGGTCGGGGCCCGCCCCGCGGTCGGAAAGCACCACCATGGTCGCGCCATTATTCACTGCGCGCTCGGCCTCTTCGCACACGCGGTCCAGCGCTTTCTCCATGCCCGCGGGCCCCTCGGCCACAGGATAGAGCGTCGAAACGACGGCGCAGGAAAAGCCGGAATCTTTCTTGATCCACTTGAGCTGTGCGTTCGTCAGGATCGGCGATTTCAAATGGAGCTGTTCGCAATCTTCGGGATTCTCTCCCAGAAGATTCCGCTCGCGGCCGATATCGGTCTCGAGACTCATCACGATCTCTTCACGTATCGGGTCGATGGGCGGATTCGTGACTTGGGCGAAAAGCTGCTTGAAGTAACTGAAGATGAGCTGCGGACGCGGCGAGAGCACCGCGAGGGCGGTATCGTTGCCCATCGAGCCGGTCGCTTCCTTGCCATCCTCCGCCATCGGAATCATCAGCATTTCCAGGTCTTCGGTGCTGTAACCAAAGATTTGCTGACGCTCCAGCAACGGCGTGTCTTCCTGCCCTTCAACTTCCTTCAGATCGGCAGGAAGTACTGGGCGGTTCTCGTCAAGCCACTTGCGGTAAGGATTCCGCTTCGCGAAGCCTTCCTTGATCTCTTCGTCACCGACAATGCGGCCCGCCTGCATGTCCACGAGGAACATAC
The DNA here is from genome assembly GCA_030430835.1 of Candidatus Hydrogenedentota bacterium. Lineage (GTDB taxonomy): Bacteria > Hydrogenedentota > Hydrogenedentia > Hydrogenedentales > JAEUWI01 > JAUIKJ01. Next base: position 1,517 of record JAUIKJ010000104.1, on the reverse strand, counting down.
GGCCCGGCTCCAGCCGGCCCTTTTCCACCACCTTCTCCTGCGGCACGGGCAGCACGCCCACCTCGGACGCCATGATCACCTGGCCGTCGCTGGTGACCCAATAGCGCGAGGGACGCAAGCCGTTGCGGTCAAGTACCGCGCCAATGCGCAGGCCATCGCTGAAGGCCATCGAGGCGGGACCGTCCCACGGCTCCATCTTGCAGGCGTGGTATTCGTAAAAGGCCTTCTTGTCGTCGGGCATCGTCTCGTGCCCGCTCCAAGGCTCGGGCACCATCATCGCCATCGCGTGCTCTACGCTGCGTCCGCCGCGCACGAGCAACTCGAAGGCATTGTCGAAATTCGCGGAATCGCTCGCGCCCGGGGTGAGCACGGGGATGAGCTTCTTCACGTCGCCACCGAAGAGCGGACTCTTAAGGTGGTGCTCGCGCGAGTCCATCATGTTCAGGTTGCCGCGCAGGGTGTTGATTTCACCGTTGTGCGCCAGGAAGCGGAAGGGCTGCGCCAGCGGCCAGGCCGGCAGCGTGTTCGTGCTGTAACGCTGATGGACCAGTGCCATGCCGCTTTCGGTCAACGGGTCGGCCAAGTCAAGGTAATACTTGTCCATCGCCTCGGGCAGCATCAGGCCCTTGTAGACGATCGTACGCGCGCTCATGCTGGGAACGTAGAAGGAAGAATCTTCGGTTGCGGCCGAACCGATGCGGCGGGTCACGGTCTTACGGATGGTAAAGAGCTTGCGCTCAAAGGCCTCAATATCCATCCCGTCTGCGCGCTTGATGAAAACCTGACGAATGTCCGGCTCGTTCTCCCGGGCCAGCCAGCCGATGGTGCTGGAATCACGCGGGACCTCGCGCCAGCCGAGCAGGGTCTGTCCCTCGTCCTCGATCATCTCCTCGAAGAGACCGATGCAGGCGTTGCGCGAGGTCCGGTCCTTCGGGAGGAATACCATGCCCACGCCGTAGGCGCCAGGTTCGGGCAGTTCGAAGCCCAAGGCTTCCGCTTCCCGCTGGAAGAGCTTGTGCGGCAGGTGGATCATGATGCCGCAGCCGTCCCCGGTCTCCGGGTCGCAGCCGCAGGCGCCGCGGTGCGTCAGGTGCACCAGAATGTCGAAGCCGTTGCGGACAATCTCGTGGGCCGGGTGGCCGTCAATGTTGCATACGAAGCCAATGCCGCAGGCATCATGCTCGTCTTCGGGCCGGTAGAGCCCCTGGTCGGAAAATTTGCGTAAAGACACTTGTGGCGTATCCTCTCGATTAAGTCCGGCCCCGGTAGCCAAGAAATGGGAACGCAGCGCAGCGCGTCTCCCGGGGGCCAACGCGTATCCTACCGCACGTTAACCATGGCTGTCAAACCATTTGGAAACATTCTGGAATCTTTGCTGGGTGCAACCCCGATGTTAAAGCATGAAAATCCATTAAATCAGACCCAAAAACAAACCTTGCCGTAGAAAAAACCTACCGAACCGTATGTTTGATCGGTGGCTGCCCACCTTCCCTTCCGCCGGAATATGCGCAGTGCCC
>JAUIKJ010000103.1 GCA_030430835.1 Candidatus Hydrogenedentota bacterium | reverse complement strand
CCTGGATTTCATCGCCGTGTTCTTCGCGCTTTCTTTCGGCTTCATCGGGATGCTCTTTCCGGGGGCCTACCGCGGCACGCCGCATTTCTTTCAGGAACTCTTCGGACCCGCCGCGATGTTTGCCTGTGGCCACGGATTCGTCAATCCCGTGCTGGAGGATGCGCCCGCGCTCGACGCCTTCCTTCATCCCGAGATGCACGTCGGCCATCCGCCCGCGGTGGACGCCTGCGACTGCGCGGACATCCCCGAAGCCACGCGCACACAGCCTATCGAATCTTTTCAGCACCGCCAGCTCTATCTGATCTGGTCGGCCGCGCTCGTGTGGCGTGTATTTGGCGTGGCGTGGTCGGCGCTTGTGCCGCTGTACGGCCTGCTCTTCGCCGCGGCCGCCGCCGCGGCCTATGGCCTCTTCCGCGTCGCCATGCCGCGCGCCGTCGCCGGTGCGCTCACGATCCTGCTCCTGCTCTCGCCGGTGCAACTCGACAACCTGCTTCGCTTGCGCGATTTCTCCAAGGCGCCCTTCATCCTCGGCGCGATCCTGTGCATCGCGTTGCTCGTGCGTAGCCCCTTTCCGCGCAAGCGCGTACTTCTGCTGAGCGCGGCCTGCGGCGCGCTCATCGGTATCGGCTGCGGCTTTCGCATGGACACGCTCATCGGGATACCGCCCTTCGTCGCCGTGCTCTTCTGCTTCAGCACCGCGCGTCCCTGGCAGCACCTGCGCCGCAAGGTACTCGCGCTCGCCGTCTTCGCCGGTGTCTTCACCGTCACCGCTGCGCCGATCCTCTTCGCCCTGGACACCAGCATGAAGTACCAGGACTTCCTGCTGGGGATGAACGATCTCTACGACGGCCGACTCGGTGTCGGCGGCACGCCCTACCAACTCGGCCACCGCTACTTCGATCGCGAACCCGCCGCCATCCTCCAGTTCTACGCCGCGCAGCGCGACGGCGTCGTGCAGCACTTCGAGTTCGACACCCCGGCGTATGAGGCCATCGGCCGCGATCTCGTGCATGAACTCGTGTGGACCTTCCCGGCAGACTTCGTCCTCCGCGCCTACGCCGCCGTCCTCCGCACCCTCGACGAACTCCACGCGGGTCCCTCGCGTCCCGCGCCGCGCGGGGTGACGAATGCCTTCGTTCTCTGGGCCTACGAGCAGCACCAGTTCGTCACCGGCCTCCTCCTCCGCTACGCGCGCTATGCCGCCGCCGCCACGCTGCTCCTGCTCGCCACGCGCAAACTGCGGTACGGCTTTGCGGCCTTCTTCCTCCTCTTCTGGTTCGGCGGCTACGGCGCCGTCCAGTTTGCCAGCCGCCACTATTTCCACATGCAGTTCCTGTCCTTTTGGGTCGTGGGATTTCTGATCGCCTGGGCATGGGAGCAGCGGCGGGTATTGCGCGATGCGGTGTTCCGAAACCAGATGCTGCAGCAGATGGCTTGGCCAAGGGTATGGCATGCGCCGACCCTGCGGCGCGGCGCTGTTTTTCTGGCGGCCACCATCGTGGTGCTCGTTGTGCCGCTCTTCCTCCTGCGCGGCTGGCAACACGCCCGTGTGCCTGGCTTGCTCGAAACCTACACGACGGCGGAATCGGAGGTGCTCAAGACACGGCAAGTGCCGCAGGGTACAGACCGTATCCTTGTTCAACCGGATAGCTCGGCGCATGCTGCGGCGGATCGCTTGACCGCTCTCGGCAGCCCCACCTTCGACTACGACTACTTCGTCGCTACCTTTGACACGCGCGCGGGCGCGCTCAACGCCACCATGCACTACGACGGCGCGGTGCCGGACCTCGCAATCACCTGGCAGGTGCATATTCCGGCTACTGCCGATGGCACCACGCGCCTTTACTTCCCCGCATACTACGTCCGCTGGAAGGGCGATGACGCCGGTTACACCCGCTTCACCGGAATCGAAGTGCCGGACGCCAGCACGCTCAAGGAACTGCGCCGCATCCCGAAAGGCGTCCTGCCGGAGATACCACTCACGATCACCGAAGTGAATGGCGAAGTGCGCGGTCCTTTCTACCAGACCTTCCAGCGATGATAGAAGCAATTTACGATTTTTACGGACGCGATAGGCGCATTGTCCGGCGCAACCCTTGCAGGGTAGAGACCACGACTTACGATACCCAGGGTAGCCTCCCTGCGCTCGGCAACCCTGGGCTTTGCGGCGCAACGCCTTCGGCGTACCGGAACGAGACGTCCCACCACACGCGATGGCCTGTATGTACGACTTCCGCGATGCGGTTGTCTAAGACGACGGGACGATGGGAGGTGCACCGGAAATATTAAAGGCGAAAGGGCGATGCGGTTTGATTGCGCCAACGGCGTATTCTCCCAAAGCCTGGGGTTGCCGAGCGAAGAAAGGCTACCCCAGGATCGGGAATAAACAGATGCCTACGCTGAAAGCGTTGTGCCCAAATTCAAAGTAGGCATCAATCTATAAAATAGGTTAGCCGCCGGTGGACACCGAAGAACTCCGATTCGCACCGATAAGAAAAACACCGGCTCCATCGGGAACCGGTGCTCATCGGTGTCTAATGGCGGTGGAAGTTCTTAGCGCTTCTCGTCCAAATTCGCCTTCATCTCCTCATCCGTCGGCGTGGGGGAGAGCACCCCGTTCTCCGGCACTTCGACGCCCGCCGCCCAGACGATCGCATTCAACACCGTCTTGCGGTGGTTGTCGTCCTGCCAGTTTCGGTGGAAATGGCCGCCAGTGAAGCCGAAGCTCCGGCCGCCACCGGGGCGATCATAGGCCCAGGCCACGTGCTGCGCCTCGCCCTTCTTCACCGCCTCGCGCACGTGCGGGTTGCCGCTGTGCGGACCATCGTCGCGCTTGAGTGTGTCCATGCCCGGCATCGCTGTGAGGATCGGCGACACCCCCGCCATCGCCTCGGGGAAACGCATGTGGTAATACCACTCGTCGTTGACCTGAAAGGGATCAATTCCGCGCGCAATTGGATGCGCCGGCAACTCCTTGAAGTTCGCGTCCCAATGGGGATTGACCGACCAGTCGGTCTCGAAGTAGCCGCCAAGCCAGGTGATGAACTGATCCCCAATTTTGCCCTTCGGCACTTCGACGGCGTAGTGAATGCAGACGAGACCGATTCCCTTATCCATGAGGCCCTGCATAAAATCCATGTGGCGATTCACCACATGCCCCATGCCGCCATCGCAATAGATCACCACCGCGTCCGCGCCGTCGAAGAAGGATTCATCCTCCGGCCAGCCATACCACGTAACCTCCGTCTCGATTGCCGGCATCGCCTTGTTCAGGCTGCTCGCCAGCAGCATGCAGCCTGCGCGGTGCTCATGGTCGCCTGGCGCATGGCTCGGACGTCCCGCCACGAAGACGACCTTCGTCGCGTCCTCCGCCTTGGTTTCCTCGGCAAAGGCCGAACCGGTAAACAGCGATGCGGCGGCGGCGGCCAGTGCGATCAGATTCAACGTGCGCATGACATGTGCTCTCCTCGTTTCTGGGTGAAGGATGGAGTATAGCCGATTCACACGGAATCGGAAACACGCGCCGTGGCCTTGGGTTCTGTAGCCCAGCGCGACGGAACTATCTGGAGCGCATGAGCAAGCTCATGCACTCCAAATTCGCTGTGTCGTCGAATTCGTCAAAACAACTGCGGCTCGCCCGTCTGCGGCGGCGTCATCCCGAAGTGCTTATATGCCAGCGGCGTCGCGACGCGCCCCTGCGGCGTGCGCTTGAGGAAGCCGAGCTGGATCAGATAAGGCTCGTGTACTTCCTCGAGGGTCTGGCGTTCCTCGCCGACGGCCACCGCGAGCGAGCTGAGCCCGACCGGACCGCCGTTGAACTTCTCAATCACCGTTGTGAGAATCTGGCGATCCATGGCGTCCAGACCCAGCGCGTCAATCTGCAGCAGCCCCAGCGCCGCATCCGCGATCTCCCGCGTCACCACGCCGTCGCCCTTCACCTCCGCGAAGTCGCGTACCCGGCGCAGCAGCCGGTTCGCTACGCGCGCCGTACCGCGCGACCGCGCCGCGATCTCCAGCGCACCGTCCGGCTCCACGGGTACGTTGATGATGCGCGCGGCGCGCTCCACAATCGCCTGCAACTCTTCCGGCGAGTAGAACTCGAAACGGCAGGTGTCGCCGAAGCGCGCGCGGAGTGGGGGGGTGAGCAAACCGGATCGGGTTGTCGCGCCGATGAGCGTGAAAGGCTTCAGCCCGATCTTCATCGATCGCGCGGTCGGCCCCTTGCCCAGCATGATGTCCACCTCGAAGTCTTCCATCGCCGAGTACAGCGTCTCTTCCACCGCATGGTTCAGCCGGTGAATCTCGTCGATGAAGAGCACATCGAATTCTTCCAGGCTGGTGAGGATCGCGGAGAGATCCGCCTGCCGCTCAATGACCGGCCCCGAGGTCTGCTTGATGTCGACCCCCATCTCGTTCGCGATAATACGCGCCAGGGTCGTCTTGCCCAGACCGGGCGGCCCGCTCAGCAGCATGTGGTCCAGCGGCTCGCCGCGCTTCTTCGCCGCGGCAATGGAGATGCGCAGTTTCTCCTTGACCGCTTCCTGGCCAGGAAACTCCTCCAGCCGCTGCGGCCGGATCTGGTCGTCATACTGGACGTCGTCGTCCGCCGGGGCACCGGAAAGTATGTTGTCGTCGCTCATGCGCAGCACGTTACCTGAAAATGTTACCAGCGGGTATTACACCGCACCACGCGGGGCGCATGCAAAAAAGTGCCGCCCGTCACGAGGACGGGCGGCAAGATTAGTTGATTGTGGGGGCTAGAGGCTGTTGAGCTGCGTTACCGTCGGCGGCCACTGGACTTCCGGACCCGTCCGGCGGAACACCGAGTAGCCATTGATCTCACGCGGGCCACTTTCGTTCTCCGCCGGGATCAGGCGGTAGGTAAAGGTTGTCGGAAAGGTCGGTACTGTGATCCAGATGAAGGTAAGGCGATCACGCGGGCCCTTCGGCGGTTCCACCGCCGGTTTCTCACCGGTCACAAAGCCATCGTAAATCCAGCCGCGCGGCACTTCCTCAAGTGCGGCCAGCGCGAGAATCGGGTCCCCGGCGTAGTTCAGGGTCAGCGTGACTTCCAGCGCCTCGCCCGGGGTGTAGGTTGCGGAGGAAACCGTGCGTGCCAGTTCGACCACGCCGTTGCTGCTGTCGCTGGCCGTTGCTGCAGCCGCAGGAGCATCCGCCGGGGCGGGCGCTGCCGGTGCTTCGGCCGCCGGTGCCGCGGCGGCGTCGCCTGCCGCGGGCGCTTCCATCGCACGTGTCACGCCGCGAATGGCCATCTCCGGCGCGGCATTCGCGGCCGGGGCGGCATCGTTGGCCGGCGCGGTATTCGACGCAGCGTTGGCTGCTGTCTCCTGTGCAGCCGCGGGTGCCGCTGTCGCCGTCGCCGCGCCGGGACGCAGGGTCGACGCGATTGCGCCGGTGCGCAGTTCGCCACCGCTTGTGCGGTAGAGTGCCTGGCCGCGGAGCACCTTCTCGCCGGCCGCGTCATCGCCGGCGCGTAGCCGGTAGGTGAAGCTCACGGGGAACTCGGGGACCGTAATCCACGCAAACTCGACCGTGCCGGTCCGGCCGGCCGGGGGGCCGACGTCCGGACGGTTGTCGCCGAGCATCGTGTCGAAGACGAAGCCATCGGGCAATTCTTCGGAGATGCCCAGCGCGCGGATCGGTTCCGTGCCGCCGCCGTCCAAGGTCACCGTGATATCCACAATGCCGCCGGGCGCGTAGACGCCGTCGCCGCCGACGCTACGCGTCATGCTCACTTCCGTCGGCGCGGCTGGTGTCGCGTCCGTCGGCGTTACGACCACCTGTGCCGGCGGTGTGGCCGTGCGCGTGTTGAAGGGATTGGATGGATTTGAGGGCGCTGCCGGACGCGCCGGGGTGGAAACTTCCTTGACGGTCTCCACGGCGCTGTTCATCTTCTGCATGCCGAAATAGCCGATGACACCGATGGAGATAATGACGACCCCGGCGAGGAATCCCAACACTGACTTGTTCATCTCAACCCTCCGGAAAATACCTGATCTGCGGCCCATAAGTGCGAAAGTCTACCACAGCGGATGCTGTGCTGCCCATTCCGGGTTCAGTCCCTCCTGCACCGCCCACGCATCCGCGATAACGAAGGCCGCCATGCATTCGATGACGGGCACGGCCCGGGGCACGATGCAGGGATCGTGCCGGCCCAGCACCTCGATTTCGATGTTTTCGCCATGTTCGTCGCAGGTCGGCTGCTTTTGGGCGATGGAGGCCGTGGGCTTCACGGCGACCCGCAATACCACCGGCGCGCCATTTGATATCCCGCCGAGGATGCCGCCCGCGTGGTTGCTGAGGAATTCGCCGTCGTGCATGCGGTCGTTCGCCTCGCTGCCGCGCAGGCGCGTCAGCGCGAAGCCGCCGCCCACCTCGACACCCTTGATGGCGCCGATGGTCATGATCGCGTTGATCAGCCTCGAGTCCAACTTCCCGAAGATCGGATCCCCGAGACCCACCGGCAATCCGTGGATCTCCAGTTGCACCACACCGCCGACGGAATCGCGGTCGCTGCGCGCGGCGAGTACCGCCTCTTCCATCTGCTTCGCCGCCACGGGGTCGGCGCAGCGTACTGGGTTTGACTCGATCACGTCGAAGTCGCAGGTCTGCGCTTCGATGCCCGCGATCTCTGTCGCATGCGCCACGATGCGCACCCCGCGCTTCTTCAGTTGCGCCATCGGCACCGCGCCCGCCGCCACGCGGCAGGCCGTCTCGCGGCCGGACTGCCGGCCGCCGCCGCGGTAATCGCGGAAGCCGTATTTCTTATAGAAGGTGAAGTCGCCGTGTCCCGGACGGAACACGTCCTTGATGTTGTCGTAGTTCTTGGAACGCTGATCCTGGTTGTAGATCACCATGGCCAGCGGTGCGCCCGTGGTTTTGCCTTCGAAGACACCCGAGAGAATCTCGACTTGATCCGGTTCCTTGCGCTGGGTCACCACCTTGCTCTGGCCGGGCCGCCGCCGGTCGAGCTGCTCCTGCACCGTCTCCGCGTCGAATTCGATGCCCGGCTTCAGACCGTCCACCACCACGCCAATCGCACGGCCATGGCTCTCGCCAAAGCAGGTCATCCGCAGCACGTCGCCCATCGTGTCCGGACTCTGCATACGAATCGTCAACTCGCGGGCGATGGATTCCCGGAGCTGCGCCGCCTGCTCTTCGGGCGTACCTTCCGTCGTGTCGAAGACAATGTCTGCGAAAGGCCGGAGCACCTCGTCGCGGTGTGCCGTCTGCGCGTCAAACTTCGCGCGGCCGTCCTCGCCTTCCAGCCACGGCGGCAGCCCCGCCTCCGTCGCGCGCTTCCAGAGCGTTTCCGCTTCGGTGTGGAGGTAGATCATCAGCGCGCCATCGCGCAGCGCGCGGCGGGCCTCGGGATCCATCATCAGGCCGCCACCAGTGATGACGAGGTTCCAGTCCTTCGCCGCCGCCTGCAGCGCCGCCTCGCGCTCCAGCGCGCGGAAGGCCGCCTCGCCATCGTTGCGGAAGATCTCGCGGCAGCTCCGTTCACTGCCGTGTTTCGCCGCGTCGATGGATTCAATCAGCCGGTCCGTATCGGCCACGGGCAGGCCCAGGCCCTCGGCAAGCGCCGCGCCCACGCTACTCTTTCCCGCGCCTTTCGGCCCGAAAATAACGATTCTCATCTGACCCCGCCTTTCCGCTGCTAGTCCAACCGCCGGAGCGGAGCGCCGGATATGAACACGCGATAACCTTTTCTCTGGGTCGTGGACCGGGGCTTCATTGCCGGTTACTGCGCACCGCGTTCACGTGACTACCCGCGGAGCTAGGCTTCAAAAAACCACCACGACCCGATACTGATGGCCTGGAACTGGTCGTTCCTGCGGCTGGATCTTTTCATATCCGCCCCCGGCTTATCCAGTTTGTACTGCTACCGGCGGGGGATCCCGGCTTGCCGGGCAAGGGGCTACGCCCCGCTCATCCTCACCTCCTGCAGCGGCCTCCAGGCCATCGCCTTCTGGACCATCCGCCAGGATTTCGACCCCGTCTAGTGGATTCCTAACCTCTTCCTGCTGCTCTATCCCGTCTACTTCTTCCCGCGATTTCTCAAGGGAAGCGTGGCCTGAGGTGCCGGCGGCCGACTGCGAAGAAGTCGTACTACCTATGATCCATTTCGCCTCCATGTCATTTCGACCGTAGGGAGAAATCTTAGACCTCTCCCTTCGGTCGAGGTGACACGAATCGGCACCTGTTGTTACACAATCAATTCGACGAGACCTCGCGCATCGGAGCGTGGCAACACACGAACAAGACCGCCGTGTCAGACCCCCGTGTACACGAAGTCCGGCGCGCCGTCCTTCAATTGCACCGCGACGGTGCCGCCCTTCTCCAGCTTGCCGAAGAGAATCTCGTCCGCCAGCGGCGTTTCGATCTCCTGCTGGATGGTGCGTGCGAGGGGGCGTGCACCGTAGGTCTTGTCGTAGCCGGTCTCGGCGAGCCAGCGCCGCACCTCGGGGGAGACGACCAGCTTCACCTTGCGCGCGCTGAGCTGCACTTCCAACTGCACGATGAACTTGTCGACCACGCGTTCGATGATCTCCATCGGCAGGCCGTCGAAATGGACGATCGCGTCGAGGCGGTTGCGGAACTCCGGGGTGAAGGCTTTCTCGATGGCCTTCTTGCTCTTGTGGCCCGCGTCGTCTTCGGAGGGCTTGAAGCCAATACTCTGCGTCGCCAGTTCCCGCGCGCCCGCGTTCGAGGTCATGATGAGAATGACGTTGCGGAAGTCCGCCTTCTTGCCGGTGTTGTCGGTCAGCGTCGCGTTGTCCATCACCTGCAACAGGATGTTGAAGAGATCCGGATGCGCCTTCTCGATCTCGTCGAGCAGGAGCACGCAGTGCG
>JAUIKJ010000102.1 GCA_030430835.1 Candidatus Hydrogenedentota bacterium | reverse complement strand
CCTATTCTTCGAGTTGGAGAAGAAATTGAACGCTGAGCTTGCGCGGCTCGGCTGTGCACCCGAACCCAACTGGCGCCCCACGCCGCCCTCCGAATGAGTCCATGAGCGAACTGCGTGACAAATTGGATGCCCTGCTGAAGAACCGGCAGTTAATGACCGGCTCGCAATGGGCGAAGCAACACAACGAGGTAAGCGAAAGCCGCCGCACGGGCAGCTTTGAGATCGACGACTGCGTGCCCGGCGCTGTCCAGGGCGAAGCCGACGATGGCTTCTATCTCGTCCGCACCGACTTCCCGCTTACCCACCCGCAGGGCAACCTCGCATTGGGTGATATCTTCGACTGCGCCGGCGAGCACATTGCCTTGTCTGCCGCCGATGACGAGCTTGCGGACTTCGATCCCCGCAGCGCCTGCTTTGTTGACACGGAAACCATCGGCCTCGCCGGGGGCACAGGCACCGTTGCCTTCCTCGTCGGCGTGGGTTACTTCACGGAAGCGGGCTTCCGCCTCGATCAATGCTTCATGCGCGACTACGACGACGAAGAGTCGATGCTCCGCTTTCTGGCCGAACGCTTCTCGGAATGTGACTGCGTCGTCGGCTACAACAGCAAGAGCTTCGACCTGCCACTGCTGCGCACCCGCTTCATTCAGAACCGCATCCCCTTTCATGGTGAGGCCGTGCCGCACTACGACCTCGTCCACGCCGCGCGCCGCTTCTACAAGCGCCGCCTGCGCGATTGCAGTCTCGGAAACATCGAGCGCGAAGTGCTCGGCGTCCGCCGCAAGGGCGACGTGCCCAGCCATCTCATCCCGCAGATGTGGTTCGACTACCTCCGCACCCGCGACGCGCGGCGCCTCCCCCCCGTCTTCTACCACCACCGCATGGACATCCTCTCGCTCGTGGTGCTGACGGCCTGGCTCTCACGCTGTCTGGATTCCCCCGAGGGCGGCGGCTTTGAACACCAGGAAGACAAGCTCTCCCTCGTCCGGCTTCACTTCCGGCAAAAGAAATACGAAGACGTCATCGCCTGCGGCCTCAAGTACATCGAGGAAGACGAACAGTCCCCCCTCCGCCGCGAATGCCTGGAGATGCTCTGCCTCGCCTTCCGCCGCCGTGAACGCTTCGAGGAACTCGAGCAGCACCTCGACCTGATGCTTTCCGAACACCCATCCGATCTCTTTGCACACCACGAGTTGGCGAAGTACCACGAGCACCGCTCCCGCAACCTCCCACGCGCCGCGGCGATCTGCAAATCCGCCATCGCCCTCTTCCGATCCCCGGAGATCCCTGAGGCAAAGGCCTTCGCCCAGCGCCTCGCCCGGATCAAAAAAAAGCTTGGCCGCAGCGGTCGAGACCACCTCGATTTCACCGCCTAGCCCCCTCCTCCAGATCCAACGCCGATTCCGCCTCCGCACGAAACTTGCGGACTCCCATTAGAATTGAGTACACTCTCGCCTCCTTCGGGGTGTGGCCTAGTCCGGCTAAGGCGCCACGTTCGGGACGTGGAGATCGGAGGTTCAAATCCTCTCACCCCGACCATTCTGTCTGTGTTTCCCTCTGGCGTGTGCGCTGGAGGGAATTCTTGTATGCGGGCTTGCGCGCGCCGGCCGCCGCGCACCAACAGCAGGTACATCTCATGGAACTCAAGACGATCTCGATTAAGCCGTTAACTGCCGCGATGGGTGCGGAAATCTCGGGGGCGGACTTGTCGGCCCCGTTGTCCCCGGAGATGCTGGGGGAAATCAAGGCGGTCCTGCATGAGTACCTGGCGATTTTCTTTCGGGATCAGCACCTAACGCCGGAGCAGCACCTCGCGCTTGCCCGGCAGTTTGGCAGTCTGGAGGTGCACCCGATTGTCGAAGGCAAGGGCGGCTATCCGGAGATTGTCGAGATCGTGAAGGAAGCCGGGGAAGAAACGCAGTTCGGCGACGCGTGGCATTCGGACAACTCCTTCATGGATTGTCCCAGCATGGGATCGATTCTCTATGCGCGTGAGATTCCGCCAATTGGTGGCGACACGATCTTCGCGAATCAGTACATGGCCTATGACCTGCTCAGCGACGGGATGAAGAAGATCCTTGACGGAATGGTCTGCATCCACACGGCGAAGCAGGCCTATGACCCGATTCGTCTGGCACACAAGTATCGTGGCGAAACGAACATGAAGTACAAGTACAGCGAGGCGGTGGACAAGGAAGTGGAACATCCGGTGGTACGCACGCACCCGGAAACGGGCCGCAAGTCACTTTTCGTCAACAAGATGTTCACGACCCGATTTAAGGGCATGAAGCCTGAAGAAAGCATGCCGATACTCGAGTACCTCTCGCAGCATGCGATTCGTCCGGAGTTCCAGTGCCGTTTTCAGTGGACCCCCAACGCCGTGGCCTTCTGGGACAACCGCTGCACGATGCACTATGCGATGAACGACTACTACGCCCATCGCCGGGTAATGCACCGGGTGACCGTCGAGGGTGATCGCCCCTATTGATCCGGTCATGGGCTTGGGAATCGCGGAGCGGCTTTGCTATTCTCTGGCGAGGAAGGGCTTCCAGTACCCCCGGCCCCGGGCCGGTTGCCGCCTTGCCTTCCGCTTCTTCCCGGAGTTTTCACCTTGTTTCGTATTCTAATCATCGCCGTGATCGGCTTGGGATTGTCCGCCGCGGCCGATGATTCTGCGGCCACTGCGCCGCCCGCGTCCGAACCGACGATTCAGGCGCACGCGGCAGCGGCCCTGAGCGACGAGACGGACGGCCAACTGGCCCTTCGTTATGCACCTGAGTCCCCGGCCGAACGTCGCTGGTTTATCCATGCTGGGCTGATCAACGCCTACCCCAAGCTCGAGTCGGAGGAGTTGATCGACATTTTCAACGTGGTGGTGCGCGCCCTGGCACCGGGGTTCGACGATGTCACCACGGTAAGCGACTACCGCGACGCCCACCTTTTGTGGCAGCCGCAGATCGGGTTTGGCTACAAAATCAATGATCGCTGGTCCTTTGCCGCGCAGGCCGGTGTCGCGTGGGGAACGGTGCGTACGGAGGCGGAGGACATGACCTGGCTGCTGGTGCCGCTGCACACGGACTTTTCCATCACGCGTGGCGCCTGGTTCTTCGGTGCCGGCTTCGACTACTTCCCATTCAAGATGGCGGAACAGCGGCCCTACGACGGGTTCTGGGATCGGGTCAAGGGGACGCGGCCCTACATCGGCGGCAGCATGACGGTGACGAAGGCCTGGTTTGAGGCAAAGGTCAAACTGGGTGTGCCGGTTCTTCCGAACCTGGCCGTAACCCTGGAAGATGACTGGTTCATTACGAGTTTCAATCTGCACCTGGGGCTCGATGTGCCGATCACGAAGGACGGCGGCCTCGCCATTAACTATGGCCGCAACTTCTTCCTGGAACAGGAGTTCGACTTCGAGGGCACGGCGCTCAGCGTGGAATGGAAGCAATTCTTCACGGCGCCGCGCCGGGCACTTTAACGGGCCGCTAACAAAGCTCTACGATACTATCCGGGTTCCCACCCAACAGGATGCCCGAATCATGTCGAAAGAGTCGATTCTGCTGGTCGAAGACGAGCGCGACATTCTCGAAGTCGTGCGCTACAACCTCACACGCGAGGGCTACGCGATTCGCGAAGCCGAAACCGGTGAAGATGCCCTGCTCATGGCGGCAGCCGAGCCGCCGGACCTGGTGCTACTCGACCTGATGCTGCCGAAGATCAACGGGCTTGAAGTGTGCCGCCGCCTCAAGGCGGCCCCGGCCACGGCCTCGGTCCCGGTGGTGATGGTCACGGCCAAAGGCGAGGAGTCCGACATCGTCACCGGGCTGGAGATGGGTGCGGATGACTACATCACCAAACCCTTCAGCCCGCGGGTCTTGCTTGCCCGCGTGCGTGCGGTGCTCCGCCGCAAGCAGCAGACAGTCCCCAGTGAGGACGACTCGATCACCATCAAGAATCTCGTGATTCACCCAGGCCGGCACGAAGTACTCGTGGACGACGCACCCGTCACGCTCACGAACACGGAATTCAAGGTTCTTCACTATCTCGCCCGTCGCCCGGGTTGGGTCTTTACCCGATACCAGATCGTCGACGCGGTCCACGGCCAGGACTATTCCGTGACGGACCGCTCGGTGGACGGCCAGATTGTCGGCCTGCGCCGGAAGTTGGGCGATGCGGGTGGACTGATCGAGACCGTGCGCGGCGTCGGCTACCGTTTCCGCGAGTAAGCGCCAGCGCGTCCGCTGCCGATTGTGTTACCCTCGCCCCCCTTCAGCCACGCGAACATGATCTCGAAGGGAGCGCACACGATGGGCAAGGGCCTCTTTGTCACCGGTACCGGCACGGACGTCGGCAAGACTGTAGTCACCGCCGGACTGCTGCGCATGCTGCGCGCCGCCGACCTTGATGCGGTATCGATGAAGCCGGTGCAGACGGGGTGCACGCCCGCCGGGAAGGGTTGGCGGGTGCCCGATCTGGAAGCCCATTGGGCCGCGGCCGCCTATCAACCACCGGTCGACGAAGCCCCCTGGATGTCTCCCTATTGCTATGCGCCCGCCTGCTCGCCCCACCTTGCGGGCGCAGCGACCGGCCAATATCCGGAGATAGCCGCAATCGAGGAGGCCTACGGCGCGCTTGCGTCGCGCCACGAAGCCGTGTTGGTCGAGGGGGCGGGTGGAATTCTAGTCCCTCTCGACGACACCCACACGATGCGCGACCTGATGCGGGCGCTGCGCTTGCCCGTACTCCTTGTCGCCACGGCGGGCCTGGGCACCATCAACCACACGCTGCTCAGTATTGCGGCGCTACGTGCCGCGGATCTTGACGTGGCCGGGGTTGTACTCAGTGCTACGGATCCCCATGCCGATCGACAGATCCACGAAGACAATCCCCGGACCATCGCTGCCTTCGGCGAGGTCCCCATCCTGGGGCGGATCCCCTGGATTGGCGGGGAGAATGGCCTGGACTGGAATGCCTTCGCGGCCGGGATGACCGGCTTCGACACCCTGCGGCGGAGTTTCCAATAGGGCATGGTTTTGCTTGTGCGGGCGAGCGCATGCCAAAATTCCCGCATGTCTTTCCCACTACGCGACACCGACTTGCGCCATCTTTGGCACCCTTACACCGACGCAACCACCTTTGAGCGGGAGCCGTACCTCTGTATCGACAGTGCGGAAGGCGTTTACCTCTTCGAAGACGGCGGCGGCGAACTGCTCGACGGCATCAGCTCCTGGTGGTGTGTGTCCCTCGGGCACGGCCATCCACGCATCGTCGAGGCCATCCGCGAACAGGCGGGCGACCTGCAGCACAGCATCCTCGGCAATATGAGCCATCCGCGTGCGATCCAGTTGGCCGAGCGCCTCTCACAGATTGCCCCCGGGGACCTGAACCGGGTCTACTTCGCCTCCGATGGATCCAGCGCGACCGAGGCCGCGTTGAAGATGGCCGTGCAGTATTGGCGCAACGTGGGCCAGCCCGAGCGCACGCGCTTCGTCTCGCTGGAGCAGGCCTACCACGGCGATACCCTCGGCGCGATGGGCGCGGGCTTCGTCGAATGGTTCCATGAACCCTTCGAGCACGTGGTCCGCCCCGCGCTGCGCGCGCCTTCCCCCCACTACCCCGGCAACGATCCGGAGGCCGAGGCCCGGCATTGCGACGACGCCTTTGCGGCCATGGAGCAACTGCTGCGGGCGCAGGCGAAGGAGATTGCTGCGGTCATCATCGAACCCCGCGTACAGGGCGCGGCGGGCATCTGGATCTACCCCGCGGACTACCTGCGCCGTCTCCGCGCGCTGTGCGACGAACTGGATATTTTGATCATCGCGGACGAGATTGCGGTCGGCTTCGCGCGTACGGGCAAGATGTTCGCCTGCGAGACCGCCGGCATCGTGCCGGACTTCCTCTGTCTCGGCAAGGCCCTGACCGGCGGCTACCTGCCGATGAGCGCCACCATCGCGCGCGACAAGATCTACGACGCCTTCCGCGGCGAGGGCGACGACAAGCGCGTATTCTGGGACGGCCACACCTTCTGCGGCAACCCCATCACGGCCGCCGCGGCCATTGCCGCGCTGGATGTGTTCGCCGAACTGGATCTCCCCGCGTCCTGCGCGCCACACGAGGCGCGTATCGCGGACGCCTTCACGGCGGTGGGCGCGATGGATAGCGTCGCCTACCAGAAGACGCTGGGCATGATCGGCATGTGCGCGATCCGCGAGGATGCGGGCGGCGCGCCGCTCGCCCGCGAAATCACGCTGGCCGCGCGGGAGCGCGGACTCTTCCTGCGCCCCCTGGGCACCTCCCTCTATCTCTGGCCCCCCCTGACGGCGACGACGCCGGAACTGGACCGGATGTTGAACATATTCCACGAATCAATCGAAGCGTGTACACCCGCCGCGGTGGCGAAGTAGGACCCATCCATGACACACACCCAGGGCGAAATCCGGCATGACTGGACCGCGGAGACCTTGCGCGCAATACACGATCTGCCGCTGACCGAATTACTCTTCCAAGCGCAGTCGATACACCGGCAGCACCATGACCCGGCCACCGTGCAGCGCTGCACGCTGCTCAGCATCAAGACCGGCGGCTGCCCGGAAGACTGCGGCTATTGCCCGCAGAGCGCGCACTACGACACCGGCGTCGACCGCGAGGGGCTGCTCGATCTGGCCCCGGTGCTGGAAGCGGCACGGCAGGCGAAGGCCGAAGGCTCGACCCGCTTCTGCATGGGCGCGGCCTGGCGTGAAGTGCGCGATGGCGAACAGTTCGACCGTGTGCTCGACATGGTCCGCGGCGTGCGCGAACTCGGTCTGGAGGCCTGTTGCACGCTGGGCATGCTGACCGAAGACCAGGCCGCTCGCCTCGGCGAAGCGGGGCTGACCGCCTACAACCACAACCTCGACACCAGCCCGGAATACTACGGCGAGATCATCAGCACGCGAACCTATGAAGACCGCCTGCGCACCATCGGCCACGTTCGCAAGGCCGGCGTCACCGTTTGCTCCGGCGGCATCATCGGCATGGGCGAAGGCATCGGCGACCGGATGGGCATGCTGGCGGTACTCGCCGCGCAAGACCCGCACCCGGAAAGTGTGCCCGTGAACGCGCTGGTGCCGGTCGAGGGCACGCCCCTCGGCGAACGTCCCCCGGTCGACCCCATCGAGCTCGTGCGCATGATCGCCACGGCGCGCATCGCCATGCCGAAGAGCATGGTGCGCCTCAGCGCCGGGCGCCTGGAACTGAGCGACGAGGCGCAGGCGCTCTGTTTCATGGCGGGCGCGAATTCCATCTTCGCCGGCGACAAGCTCCTCACCACCCCCAACCCCGGGGAAGACCGGGACACCGCCCTGTTCGAGCGCTTGGGGATGGCGTCGATGGCGGCGCCGGTATAGAGCGCAACCCTTTCAGGGTTGAAACGCCGCGGGTGGTTACCCAGGGTAGGCTCCCGCTGGTCGCCAACCCTGGGCTTTGCGGCACAACGCCGTTGGCGTTGAATAGCTTCGCTTCGACAGACACGATTGGAGGGTTCATGAAGATCCCGTCATTCAGCCTTCGTCTTCCATTGACGGCGTTGCACGAAGGTCTACCTCTCCCGCAGCCGCGCCCACACTTTCCGGTAGTGCGTGTTGTCCATCAACTCCACACTGTGCCCGTCCGGATCACGGAAGTAAATCGAATGCGTGCCCAGCGGCCAGTCGTGTTCGTGCTCGATGGCGACGCCATGTTCACCTAGCCGCGCCCGCCACGCATCCATGGCCTCCGGAGCAACGCCGAAGCAAACGTGCGCCGGGCCTGTCGCGCCGTGGGAAGGGATTGGACTGTCCCGCGCCTCAATCTCCTGCACCCTGAAGAGGATCAGTGTCGAGTCCGTGCCGGTCTGCATAAAGCGCGCTTCGTCAATCGCGTAGGTCTGCGGCAATCCGAGTACTGCGGTGTAGAACGCCGCGCTGCGGTCGAGGTCCGCAACGTAGAGCACGGCCTCCTGCACATGGGAGATGGCGGTAGGGTCTTCAGCCGAGTCCATAGTGGCTGTTTTCCTTGACCACCTGTTCTTCGTCCGTAATAGGAAATTCGCCGGGATAGCGGATAAACTGCACGTGGCCATCCATGTAGAGCACGTTGCAACCGCCGGGCAGGTGATTGAACACCACCGTACCCGCGGCATTGTCGCCGAACTCGGAACTGCCGAAGGTGTCCCACAAGACCGGCGCCTCGCTCTGCGCCTTCGCGCCGGCGGCCGGATTGTTGATGTCGGTGATGAGAAAACGCTCAATTCCCTCGCGGATTCGATAGAGCGTGTCGGACCCACCGAGGCCTGTGGCCACCGGTGCCGCGGGCACCCACGGCGGCCAGTCCCCCTCATTCAGGTTGATGTCCTGCTGGTAGTTCTTCAAGTGCACATCGCCGACGCCCTGGATCGTGGTACTCCCCAGGATTTCGTTGATGGCGGTGCCGCCCCACATGCCGTAGTATTCGGCGATGTTCGTCGTCATGTAGCCCTTGTAGGCATAGGATCGTCCAAGTTCGGCGGCGATGAAGTAATCAACGGATTGCGTGTCCCCCAAGGCCTCCGCCGCTGCCCGCCACGTATCGAAGTTTCCCCCGTCGTCGGGCACACGCGGCAACACACTGACCCAGCCGGGATCGCTCTGTGCATCCGACGGACAGAGCGCGACACCAAGATCAGCGAGGTATTCCGGGTGAATCGCACGGGCGGACGGCGCACTCCACAGCGGGCTGGATCGCGTGTCCGCGCGCACGCTGCCGTAGGGCGCGAGTGGCGGGAAGTAGCCATTGTGCTCGCTGCCATACATCTTGAAGACCAGGCCAAACTGTTTGAGGTTGTTCTGGCAGGAAGCCCGGCGTGCCGCTTCCCGGGCACGCGCCAGCGCGGGCAGGAGGATGGCCGCGAGTATGCCGATAAT
>JAUIKJ010000101.1 GCA_030430835.1 Candidatus Hydrogenedentota bacterium | reverse complement strand
GTGATCATCCAACGTGAAGGCGTCGGGGCATTCATCCAACCCACCCAGGTAGGTGGCGGTCTGCCCAAAGTCTTCGCAGCGGTCTTCGAGGGCATCCAGCTTGAAGGCGCGCACGGTGATCGAACAGAAGCGCGCGTCACCAACGCGGGCACGCAACGCGGGGTTGTCGACGGTGATCGCCCCGGCGGCCATACGCCGGTAGTCGGGACAGCCGAAGGTAGCAAGGAGACGCCGGAAATCTTCGGTGTACATGGCCCCGGCGAGGCACTCGCCCAACAGGGCGGGGTCATCCCGCAGTGCCGCCGGAAGCCGCCGGTCGCAGAAAACATCGGAGAAGTACAGTTCGCCACCCGGCTTGAGCACCCGAAAGATCTCGCGGAACACGGCTTCCTTGTCGGGCGAAAGGTTGATGACACAGTTCGAGATAACGACGTCGACCGAGTCGTCCTCAATCCCCGCGGCCTGCAGGTCCTCGATGTAGCCCTCGACGAAACGGACATTGGGCAGGGCGAAACCGAAGCGCGCGGTCCGGCTGTCGACATGGCGGCGGGCCACCGCGAGCTGTTCCGCGGTCATGTCGATCCCGATAACCCTGCCCTGCTCACCGGCCAACGCCGAGGCGAGATACACGTCCCGCCCGGTACCGCACCCGAGGTCGAGCACGGTACAGCCCGCGAGGGCTGGCGGCAGGGGCGATCCGCAGCCGTAAAATTGGGTGAGTACTTCATCGTCGATCTGCGAGAGTATGGCCCGGTGCCGGGCGGGCAGTTGCTCGCCGGAGCAGCAGGCGTTGGTCTGCAGATCGCGGGAATGCTGCAACACCTTCCCGTAGTATTCGCGGATAGATGCGTGCGAGACGGAATCTGCGGCCATGGGGCGGGATACTCCTGATTGCGTCGGGGGTGACATCGTTTGCCGTGCGCCGTGCATTATACTGCTGTACCTTTGCATTCAGCAGCCCCGCGATCCAATGTCACCAGGAGACTTCATGGCCGCCAGCGAATCGCCCCAGACCGCGCAACACAACCCGCACCGCTTTACCCCCGCCGGCGAAGCGCGGGGTTATATTCAGCCGGATCGCTTGACCGAGCTCTGGATTCACACCGGTACGGCCTGCAATCTTTCCTGTCCCTTTTGTCTCGAAGGGTCCGGACCCGGCGACCAACGCCTCCAGCAGGTCGCGTTTGAAGAAGTCCGCCCCTTCATTGATGCCGCCTGCGATCTGGGTGTGGCGCGCTTCGCCTTCACTGGGGGCGAACCCTTCGTAAATAAGGACATCGTTCCCCTGCTGGACTACGCGCTGGCGCGGCGGCCCTGCCTGGTCCTGACCAATGGTACGACGCCCCTGCGCACGCGCCTGGCCAAGCTTGCCCCCCTGCGCGAGAATCCGCATCCGCTGCGCTTCCGGATCAGCTTCGACTATCCGGACCCGGCACAGCACGATGCCAACCGCGGTGCGGGCAAGTTCATGCAGGCCCTGGAAACCCTGGGCGATCTCCACGGCTTGGGCTACGAAGTATCGATCGCGCGGATGGGGACGCAGGGTGAGGACACCGCGGCGGTGAATGCGGCCTATGCCGAATGGTTCCGCAAGGCTGGCGCCCCCGAGCATACGCCCATCGTCGTGTTTCCCGAGTTTTTTCCGCCGGGCAGCCACCCGCCCGGGGTACCGGCGATCACGGAACACTGCATGACCACCTACCACGATGCCGCGAGCCGCGCGGCCTTCATGTGCAACTTCAGCAAGATGGTGGTGAAACAGGGTGACCGAATGCGTATCTATGCCTGCACGCTGGTCGACGACGATCCGGCCTATGACCTGGGGCAGGATCTCGACACGGCGATGGCCGCCCGGATCATGCTCGGCCACCACCGCTGCTTCTCCTGCTTTGCCCACGGGGCAACCTGCAGCGAGGGCTGATTGCGGCCCCTTGCCCTTTTCGGGGCGGTCGTGGGATACTGTGAAAGCTGCGAAGAAAAACGTCCGGTTGCGCTAAAGTTCTGGCTTCAGTTGCCGATAAGAACGAATGGATAGGGCGCAATGCCAGGGACGGCGCAGCGCCAGGAGGATATTGATATGGTTGGTATACAAGGACTTGGAGGCATTCCAGAGCCGAAGTCTGAGCGACCGGCCGCAACCCGGAATGATCGTGACCGCGAGAACAACGCGGTAAATATTGCCGGCGGCGGGGGTTCTTCCTCAGACAATGTCATCATCAGTTCCGAGGCGCAGGCCGCGGCGGAACTGGCCCGGGTCGTGGAATCGGCCCAAACGCAGTCGGAAATCCGCGCGGATCGCGTGGAAGCGGCCCGCGAACGCCTCGAACAAGGCAGCTTCCGGGATCGCGATGTCGTGAGTCAGGTGGCCGAACGGCTCCTGAAGTATCTGGACTAGCCGCGACGCACACGGAATCCCTGCCGGGCCCCGCTTGCCGGGGCCCGGTTTTTTTCTTGCTTGAAAGTCTCCTTCTGCAAGGCGTAATTTAGGCGTCACCTAAAACACGGGCGGGCGGGCTGTGCTGACTGAAGCGACCGAAGACTATCTCAAGGCCATTTTCTCGTTGAGCCGGAAAATGGATCGCGTGCCGACCTCAGCCATCGCGGCGCGGCTGAAGGTCGCGCCGGCCTCGGTCACGCAGATGATCAAGAAACTGGATGGCATGAAGCCGAAGCTGGTGGAATACCAGCGGCACCGCGGCGTCACGCTGACCGCCCACGGTGAACGCGTGGCCATCGAGGTCATCCGCCACCATCGGCTGATCGAACTGTTTCTCCACGAATCTCTTGGCATGCGTTGGGACGAAGTGGATCGGGAAGCGGAACGCCTGGAACATGTGATCAGCACGGCGCTGGCGGATCGTATCGCCGATGCACTGGGCGACCCGAAATACGATCCGCATGGGGATCCCATTCCCCCGAAGGGCGGCCGGATGCCGGCGGACGACCTCATTCCCCTTCGGAATCTGGAGGCCGGCCAGCGCGGCACGGTGCGCCGGGTGTCAGACCAGGATCCGGAGATGCTGCGCTACCTCGGCGGTCTGGGCATCGTCCCCGGCACGGAAGTGCTGGTCGCGGAGAAAGCACCCTTTGACGGACCGATACACGTGGCGCTGTGCGATGGCGGAAACGGCGAGCGCCATGCCCTCGGTCAGCGTGTGGCCGGGCGGGTCTACGTCGAGGCGGGGACCTAGTTTCTGGGGTATACTGACGACAGGTGTGCACGGCCGGAAACGGAGAACCAGAAACAGGAAGGACGGGCGTTCTTATGCAATCTCTTAGACGATACCGGAACGGATGCGGAGTCGCTTGCGTATTGCTCTTGGCGGTGGCTGCCCTGACGGGTTGCCAGACAACCCAGACGACCCATGCGGGATCACCGGATGGACCACCGCCGCCACTGCCCATTCAGAAGGTGCATGATGAACCGGCGCTGGCAGACGTGCTCTTCGAGTTGGACAGCGCGGCCGTGCCGGAAGATGCGGTCGCGACGATGCGCGGTGTCTTGCACTGGCTGAAGAAATACCCCGCGGATTCGGTCACCGTGGTGGGGCATGGCTGCGACTTGGGCAACCGCAGGTACAACCACGCGCTGGGCATGAAACGGGCCGAGACCATCCGGGCCGTACTGGTGGAACAGTGCGTGCCGGAATCGCGCATTACGGTCGTCAGCCGTGGTGAGACGGCGCCGGTGGTGCCGAACGATTCGGAACACCGTGCACGCAATCGCCGCGTGTCGTTTGAATTGCAACGCCACCACTAATCCTTACGGTCCATTGCATCCCCCGGCGCGCGCTGCCTAGAATGCCTGCGCCGGTTTCTTGTTTCGGCACCCAGGAAAGGGATGAACATGATCTGCGTACGCGGCTTTCGTGGCTTCCGTTACAACCCGGACCGGGTGGGCACCCTGGACAACGCGGTCACCCCACCCTATGACGTGATCTCGCCGGAGGAACGCGCGGCCCTCGCGTCGCGCAGTCCCTACAACCTGGTGCATGCGCTGTTGCCCGAAGCACGGGACGGCAAGGACCAGTATGCCGTGGCCGCGGAGACGGTCAACACCTGGATCAAGGAGGGCGCCTGGACGCAGGATACTGCGCCAAGTTTCACGCTGCTGCGCCAGCGCTTTACAGATCTCGAGGGCAAGCCCCAGGAACGGCGCGGCTTTTTCGCAGCGGTGAAGTTGCCGGAGGCCGACGAGCACTATGTGCTTGGCCACGAACGGACCTTCGACAAACCGGTGGAGGATCGGCTGCGGCTGACCGAAGCGACACAGGCCAATCTGGGCGCCGTCTTTGTCCTGTATGACGACAGCGACGGCGCGCTGAAGTCGTTTCTCGGCCAGATGGACGCGCGAGATCCGGACAGTGAGGCGCGCACGATCGACGGCGTGGAGCAGGCCTTCTGGCAGGTGCCGCAGGATGCGGCCGTGACGGATTTCTTTGCGGGCAAAACGCTGTACATCGCCGATGGCCACCACCGCTTTCAGACGGCCTGCGCCTACCGCGATGCGATGCGCGAGAAGAACCCCGGGATGGCGGATGCCGCATGGGACTATTGTCTGATGGGCTTTGTCGCCTTCGACGATCCGGGCCTGAAGATCTATCCGCCGCACCGGCTCACGCCGAAGCCGGAGGGTTTCGATGAGGGCAAATTCGTCGACGCGCTCGCGCCCTTTTTCGACGTGCAACCGGTGCAGAACGATCTGCCCGGTACCGTGGAATCGGCGCCAGGCGCCTGCGTGATGGGCGTCGCCATTCACGGCGGGGGTGACTACCTGCTGACGCTGAAAGACATCGACCGCACTGAACTGCTCGGCGACGACCGGGGACCCGCATGGCGCGATCTGGATGTGGCGGTGTTGCACCGGGGCATCCTCGAGCGGACCCTCGGCTTTCCCGAAGGCGCAGTTTTTACCTACGAGAAGAGCCTGGACCGCGCCATGGCGGCTGCGCGTGCCGGGGATGTGGGGCTGAGCTTTATCCTGCGCGCAACGCGCGCGGACCAGATCTGCGCGTGTGCCGAAGCGGGCGAGCGCATGCCGCAAAAGTCGACGTACTTTTTTCCGAAGCTCCCCAGCGGCGGTGTGGTGCACCGGCTGGTCTGAGCGGCGGGCAGGCTAGTCCTCTGCCGGGGCCTTGAAGTCGGTGATGCCGGCGGCTTCGAGGGCCTTGAGGAATCCGTCCTTGTCCACAGCCTTCCCGTAGGCCTCCGCCGCCTCGATAGTATCGCTCTTCACGAAGCGCGCGAGCTCCTCGTTGAGTAGCGTCATGCCTTCTTTTTTCGCGGTCTGCATGATGCTCATGATCTGCGCGGTCTTGCCGTCGCGGATCAGCGACGCCACGGCGTGGTTCACGACCATCACTTCCAGTGCCGCGACACGGCCCCCGCCCTTCTTCTTGATGAGGTTCTGCGCGATGACGCCCTTGAGTGTCGCCGCGAGCATGGTGCGGATTTGCATCTGCTGGTCGGCGGGGAACTGGTCGATCAGGCGGTCCACCGTCGAAATCGCGGTGGTCGTATGCAGGGTGCCGAAGACCAGGTGACCGGTTTCCGCCGTCTCGATGGCGATGTGCGTCGTCTCCAGGTCGCGCATTTCGCCCACGAGCACGATGTCCGGATCTTCGCGCAGTGCAGCGCGCAGCGCGGGCTTGAAGCCAAGGGTATGCTCACCGACTTCGCGCTGATTCACGAGGCACATGTGGTTCTTGTGCACGAACTCGATCGGGTCCTCAATCGTGATGATGTGATCCGCCCGGGTCTTGTTGATGTAGTCGATCATCGCCGCCAGCGTGGTGGACTTACCGCTGCCCGTGGGGCCGGTCACAAGAACGAGCCCCTTGGAGATCTTGCAGAACTTCTTGAGGATGGGCGGCGAACCCAGCTGCTCAAAGGTCAGCACTTCGGAGGGAATCAGGCGGAACACGCCGCCAATGCCGCGGTGGTCGCGGAACAGGTTTACACGATACCGGCCCACGCCTTCCAAGGCGTAGGCGAAGTCCGTGTCGTTCTTGAGCTTAAACTCTTCGAGGTTGGCCGCAGGCGTGATCTCGAAGAGCTGGCGCTCGGCCTGTTCGGCGGTGATCTCGGGGTCATTCTTCAGGGGTACGATTACCCCGTCCTTTCGGAACATGGGCTTGCAGCCGGTGCAGTAGTGGAGGTCGGAGGTGTTGTGCTCGACCATGAGCTTGAAGTAGCGGTCCATCTCGGCCATGCGCCAGCCTCCTTTGCTCCCCGGCCGGTCCTTGGCGTGCAGTAGCGGCCTGCGGGGGTTGCGTGGTATTCGGTCGTTTGCTATACTCTTAAATTACGCAGAGCCGGAATATACCGCATGATCGGGCCCATCCGTGCTCACTTTCTGTTTATAGAACATAAAGCACAAAAAAGTCAACAGTTAACTGAAGGTTGGGGTATGCAGCTTCTACGTTCCCGGTCCGGCCGCGGCGCATGGCACCGCGCCCGGTGGATTCCCTTGCTTGCCGCCGCGCTCCTCGCGGGCTCCACCGCCAGTGCACAAGAAAAGCGTGCGCCCGTAACGATTATCCCCGCACTGACCTCCGGTGCGCCAGGCGGGGTCGCCGAGATGAAGGTGTACCTGAACGGCAACGGAAACCGGCCGGAGAACCTCGGCTTTGATCTGATCTATGACCTCGCCGAGTTGAGCTTGCTTGCAGTCGAGACCGGCGAGGAGGTGGCGGCGGCCGGACGGCAGATTGTGCATCATAATCTCTCGGGTCGCGTGAGTCTTGCCACATTCGATGCGCCCGGCACGAAGAGTACGATCAAGGACGGCGTGGTGGCACGGATGTTGTTCCAGGTGCCAGAGACGGCCGCCCTGAACACCCTCATCACCATAAGCGGCGAGAATGCCTATGCGTCCACGGGCGGCGAAGGCGAGAATGGCATTGAGGCGATGGTCTTCAATGGCTTCATTCAGGTGAAGGAAGCGGAACCGGCCGAGGGCGAAGGAGAGGGCGAGGGCCTTCCGGTGGAAGGCGAAGGCACCCAGGACGAGGGAGAATCGACCGAAGGCGAAACGCTCGTGGAAGGCGAGTTCACCTCGGAGGGAGAAAAGCTGCCGGAGGGGGAAGTACCGCCGGAAGGCGAGGCGTTTCCCGAAGGCGAAAACCTGCCGGAAGGGGAACTGTCCCCGGACGGCGAAGCGCTTCCCGAAGGCGAGTCCACGGGACCCGAAGGTGAGGCCACGCCGGAGGGCGCCGCGGAAGGGGAAGGCGAACTCACACCGGCGGAGGGCGAGGGCGAAGGCCGTCCGCTATCCTCCGAAGGGGAAGGAGAAGGCGAAGGCTTGTCTGCCGAGGGTGAGGGCGAAGGGGAAGGCATGCTGCCCGCATGGCCGGGCCCCTGGCACGTGAACGTGGCGAACAGCACCCCGGGCAACGGCCACAGCTGGTCGGAGGCCTTCAACACCATACAGCCCGCCATCAACGCGGCGGTGGCCAACGGCGGCGGCGCGGTCTGGGTGGCGGCAGGACGCTATGCGGAAGCACGCAACCTGGAGGTGGGTGGCAACAACACCGGTGCACTGCTCATGCGCAGCGGTGTTCAGCTTCTCGGCGGCTTCAATGGCACGGAGACTGCCGCCGCTGAGCGCGATCCGGCCACCGCCCTTTGTATCATCGACGGGGCGACGTCGCGAGATGGCGCGGGTGCCTATCCGACGGTACTACTCAGCGCGGCACAGGACACGGTGATCGACGGCTTTGTGATCACCGGCGGCACGGCGGCGGGTGCAGGTATCAACCTGATTGGCGGCGGCATCGAATACCGCGGCACCCGCGGATCAAATGTGCTGCGAAACTGCAGCGTCATCGGCAATGTGAACAAAGGCTACGGCGGCGGCTTCATCGCGCTGGATGGCGCGACGGCGACCGTGGAGCGGTGTACGATCGCCGGCAACGAAAGTATCAAGGGCGATTTCAGCTTTGCCTATGGCGGCGGCGCGGCCCTGTTGGAAGATGCGGCTGTCTCCTTCGTGCAATGTGCCATCCGCGACAATACTGCCGCAACCGGCGGCGCGGGCGTTGCCTGTGCCTCGTCCAATGTCCGCTTTGATCGTTGCATCATCGCGGGCAATGATGCCGGTGTCGCGGGACTTGGTGGCGGCCTCTTCGTGGTCGCATCCCCGGTTATCACGAACACACTGATTGTGCGCAACCGCGCGTCCCTTGGCGCGGGCGTCTATGGCAGCGGCGACGACGCGGCACCGGTGTTGACGCATTGCGTCATCGCGGACAACGAGGGCCAGGCGATGGCACTTGAGCCGGGCAACTGGCCGGTGGTCACCAACACGATTCTCGCGAACAATACCGGGGGCGGCGTATTCGAATTGTCCTCCGGCTGTCACCCGATCTTCACCTACAACCTCTTTCACGCGAACGGCCCGTGGGACTACGCCGACGGCGACACGGCTCTTGCCTACGTCGGTGGGGACGGCATCAATGTGAACATCCGGGATGCGGCGGGCAATGTGGATGGTGATCCGCAATTCCGCGATGCGGTCGGCGAAGATTACGGACTGCTGCGCGATTCGCCCGCGATCGATGCAGGGCGCATTGTGGACACGGTTGCACTGGGAAACGTCACCACGGACTTCGACGGCGATCAGCGTGGCGTGGACGGCGACCGGCTTGGCAAGGGTGGTATCGGGGATGGCTCGGACTATGACATGGGCATCGACGAGTTTCAGCCAGTGGGCGGCCTTGAAGGGGAATTAGGTGGTGAGGGAGAAGGCGAAGGCGAAGGCGAAGGCGAAGGAGAAGGCGAAGGCGAGGGCGAGGGAGAGGGAGAGGGTGAGGGTGAGGGTGAGGGTGAAGTGATCACCATTGAAGGTGCAAACGAAGGGGAACTGATTAACACCGAAGGCGCCCAAGAGGGAGAGGCCACCGAAGGTGAAGGCGAAGGCAGCGTGCAT
>JAUIKJ010000100.1 GCA_030430835.1 Candidatus Hydrogenedentota bacterium | reverse complement strand
CTTACGGAATGGCGCGGCATCCAGCGCCTGAACCTGCCCGGCCTCAAGGGCAAGGCCACGGATACCTACAGCCATTCGCTGCTCGCGTGTTGTCACGTCATCCGCGAAAAGCCGGACGTGATTCTCGCCTTCAATCCGGCGATCTCCACCCTCTGCATCATCCCCAAACTGTTCCAGCAGCGCATCGCCCTGAACCCGAACGGCTTCGACTGGCGGCGTCCGAAGTGGGGACCCTTCGCCCGGCGGTTTATCTATGCTTCGGCGTTTCTCGCTTCGCGCGTGTGTGACAAACTTATCATCGACGCGAAGTCCGTGAGCGAATACTACGCCGAAGATTTCGACTGCGACCCCATTCATATCCCGAACGGGGCCAAGGTCGATCCGGATCCACAAAACCCGGCGATTCTGGAGCAATACGGCCTGAAGCCAGGCGAATACTTTCTTTTCCTCAGTCGCCATGTGCCGGACAACAGTTGCGAACTGGTGATCAAGGCCTTTGAAAACCTGAAGACCGACAAGAAACTCTTCTTCGGTGGCGGCGAGGCGAGCGACAGTCCCTATGCAGAAGCCCTGCGCAAGACCAAGGATCCGCGCATCGTATTCCCCGGTGCCATCTATGACCCGGATCACGTGAAGGAACTGCACCACGGGTGCTACGCCCTGATCCACGGCAACCAGCCGGGCGGCACCAGCCTCGGCCTCGTAAAGGCCTTGGGCTACGCCACCTGCGTACTCACCCTCGACACCGTCGACAATGCCCACGTCGTGCAGGACGCGGGCCTCACCTACAAATTGAGTGCGGAAGACCTTAGCGGCAAGATGAAGTATCTGCTGGATCATCCGGAGCGCGTCGAAGAACTGCGCCAGTTGGCCCTGCGCCGTTGCGCCGATGCCTACTCCTGGGAACACCTTACCGACGAATACGAGAAGGTGCTGCTAGAGGTCGCCCACCGCGGGAAGTAGTTTCACCCCCTGCATTCGGGTTCGCTGCACGGCCGCCCGCATCGTCATTCCCGCGTCGTGTCCCCTTCTGAAGGGGGTGCCCGAAGGGCGGGGGAAGTCTGGGGGCAGGCAACTATTTCAAGCAACCGCCAAAGCACCCGAGCCTATCCCGCTTTCAGCGCCTCCCGATAGCCCGCCAGTGCCGCGTCCGCCATCGCCTCGGGCGTGGTCACCGCGACGCGTGCCGTCCCCGCCGCGGCAAGGTCATCCACCAGCGCACCATCCGTCATCAGCCGCGCCAGCGCACCGGCGATCGCATCCACATCCCGCGGGTCCACATGCAACGCGCCACCACCCGCCGCCTCGACCAATGCCGGATCCGTTGATGCCAGCACGGGCGTACCGCAGGCGATCGCCTCGATCACGGGGATCCCGAAGCCCTCATAGAGCGACACGAAACCGAAGACCTCCGCCGAGGCATAGATGGCAGGCAGGTCCTCCTGCGCGACGAAGCCAGTGAATTGGAGGCGGTCGCCCAGATTCAGCGTTTCAATCTCGCGCAACATCTCGCCATAGAGCCAGGCGCGCTTGCCGACGATGACAAGCGAATGCGGATACCCTTCTGCCACCAGCCGCGCGAAGGCCTGTGCGAGCCGCACAAGATTCTTGCGCGGCTGCAGTTGCCCGACATAGAGCA
The DNA here is from genome assembly GCA_030430835.1 of Candidatus Hydrogenedentota bacterium. Classification (GTDB taxonomy): domain Bacteria; phylum Hydrogenedentota; class Hydrogenedentia; order Hydrogenedentales; family JAEUWI01; genus JAUIKJ01. The sequence continues at coordinate 7,341 of JAUIKJ010000100.1, read as the reverse complement.
GGTAGCGCTCCGGCAACCCGTACTTCGCACGCACCCGTTCCCGGTCCGCGTCGCGCACGGGCTGCTGAAATTCCGGTGTGAGTACATTCTCCGTCACCGTAATCGCATCCGCCGGGATCGCAAAGCGGTCTGCGATCTCCGCGCGAATCGCATTCGATACCGTGAATACCCGCGCCGCACGGCGCAAGGTGGACGCCGCCGTCAGCCGCAAGCGGTGCCGCGTGAGGAAGGGCATCGACTCCGGAAAGCGAAAGGCGACGAGGTCGTGCATCGTGACGACATAGGCACAGGGGCACCACGGCGGCGCGGTGTAGTGGACATGCAGCAAGTCAATCTTGTGTTTCCAGCATAGCCAGGGCAACGCGAAGGGAACGCGAAGGTACGAGGAGTGGACAGGAATCGGAACGACAGGAAAGCCATAACGCACGCGGATCTCGTCCACCATCTCCGCGTGCGCGAACACCACAATCTCTTCCGGCGGCTGAAGGCGCTTCAGGCCTTCCAGCAGATTCGCGACATGTGTCTCGTTGCCGCCCGCCTGCGCGCCGATATAGTGCGCATCAATGCCAATTCTCATCGGCGCTTCCGGTGGTCTTCGATCGCCGCGTGGTACATCTCGGTCATCTGGCCGATCATCTTATCCAGGGTAAAGCGGTTCTCAATGTGCGCCCGCGCCGCCGCCGCCATTTCGCTGCGGCGCACCGGGTCCGTGGCCAGCGCACGCAAGGCTTCCGCGAGCGCGTCGGCGTCGCCCGGCGGCACGAGAAGTCCGGTCGTGCCGTCGGCCATCGTCTCGTGGGTGCCGCCGATGTTTGACGCGATCACCGGCAAGCCCGCGGCCTGCGCTTCGAGCACCGCCGTCGGGAAACCCTCGTGATCGATGCTCGGCTGCACAAAGCAGTCCATCGCGTGCAGAGCGCCCGGCAGGTCGTCGTAGAAGCCGGTAAATATCGTGCGGTCTGCCACGCCGAGCCGTTGTGCCGTGCGCTTGAGTTCATCGGCCTCGCTGCCGGTACCGACGATGAGTAGGTGCAGATTGCGCAGGTCGCATGTCACTTTGGCAAAGGCATGCAGCAGGTGCGTATGCCCCTTCTCGCGTTCCAGCCGGCTCACCGTGCCCGCGGCCATGGCGTCCGTGTCGAAGCCCAGGTCACGGCGTACCGTATCGCGTGGCGCGCCCGCGTCGATCTGGGCGAGGTCGAGGCCCGTGTGAATCACGTGAATCCGCTCGGGCCGTGTCGGCCCGGCGAGGATCTTTTGCTTCATGTCCTGCGACACGGTGTATACCCGGTCGAACTGCGGCAGCGCCTTCTTCTTCTCCACCCAGTGATACAGCCGCGCCTGCAGGTGCCACTTCGGTTCCCACCAGCCATAGGGACTCGCGATGCACGCGCAGGGCCAGCGCTTCCGGCCGAGCCCCACCAGCACGTTGGAGTGCGTGTCGTGGCAATGAACCAAGTCGATCTCATACTTCTCGATCAGTTCGCCGATGGTGCGCCGCGCATTGAACCAGTTGCCGCGGCTCCGCCACGGGATGCGCTCCGGCGCGACCGATCCGCCCTGCGCTTCCACCGAGGCGATGAAGCGCGCGTCGCCGTCGCCCGGGGCGTCGTAGGGCACGGTAATGATGTTGAATTCGTCCGCGGGCAGATGCTTCAGCAACAGCAGGATGATGGTGTGCGATCCGCCCAGCGCCCAGGTGCGGATGAGATAGAGGACGTTAGTCTTCGGCATCGGCGTCTGCGCCCGTCAGGTCAATCTCAACGCGCCGGGTCCAACCCGGCCACAGGTCGAATTCCTCCTCCGCCACCACGCCCGACGCATCGCGCACGGTCAGGCGTAGATCCCCGCCGAAGGCGCGGATACTGGTCTCGCCGTTGGCGTCCGGCGTCACGGTCTCGTTCGTGGTCCACGATGCAATCAGATCCTTGAGCCGGGTAAACACCGGCTTCGGCGAGCCGTCCGCGCGCAGCAGGCCGCCGTGGCGCACCGACGGCTTCTCATCCGTGATGTCCCACCAGCCGATGGACTGTACCCAAGGATTCGCGAAGGCGATGGTATAGACCCGCGCCGCGTATTCCGCCTGTATCTCCTCGTTCCACGGCTCCCGCCACCAGCCGTTGGTCGCGCCATCGGCGTATTCGGAGGGCACGGAAAACTCGGTAATGTGAATCGGCTTCTTGTAGCGCGCGTAAACGTTCAGCAAGTCGCCAATCGCCGCCGGCGTCATCGCCGGCCCCTGCACATTGCCGAAGTCATCGTTCAGATGAAAGCCGGGATAGAGTTGCAGGCCGATGATGTCGATGTCGTCGAGCGCGCCCGCATCTTCCGCACGATTCAGGAATTCCGTGTAGGTCAGCGGGTAGTCATCCGCCGGCGTACCGTCCAGCTTGTGCAGGAAATACTTGCCGCCATAACTCAACTCGTGTGGGCTGTTCACCAGCGTGGGGGAGGGGTCGAGTTCCTGGATGTTCTTCGCCGCCGCATCCAGCATGGTCATCACCTGCGTGCGTTCCATCCCCACGACATTCGTTGCGGCGGGTTCGTTCATCGCTTCCCAGAGATCAATCGGATCGCCAAAGGTTTCCAGCAGACCTCGCTGCTGCGCGAGCATGCGATCTTGCAGCGCATCGTGCGGCATCGTCATCGCTTCCGCGGGCAGGATGCCGTAGCCCTGCAACCACACCGCGCCGTGTGCCTTGATTGTGTAGCCCAGCTTGTCCAGCGCGCTGATGCCGAAGACGCGATCAATGTCGCGCTTCCGCGCCGCCGGGTTCTTTGTCCAGTCCCAGCCGAGCAACACCGTGGCCAGATCGAAGCCCGCGGACCGCGCGGTTTCCCACGCCGCCGCGTTGTACGGACTGCCCTCATACACCCCGAAGCTGTAGGGCCGCCGCACCTGCTCGAGATGAACGGTATAGGCCGACGGGTCCGCGCCCTCCGGCAGCGTCAGCGATAGCGCCACCGTGCCCATGCGTGTCTTCGGGATCGCGGTCAGTGCGTTGTCGTAGGCGAGATCGTCCTGCAGGCGCAGCGACTTGGCGAGCAGCAGGTCAGCGGCTTTAGCCTGTTCCACCCGATCGTTCATGGCCTCGAGGGCGCGCAGCGCATTGTTCAGTTCCGCAAGTTGCGCCGATGCAGGATGGCCTTCCGGGATCATCGTACGTAGCCGGGAATGAACCCCCCTTGCCAAATCATAGTTCAGCCTGATGCACCAGCCACCCGACTGCTCCAGCGGGTCGTCCGGGTTGACGTGATTGTTCAGTAGGGGCGCAAGCCCATCCAGCATCAGCTTGCCGTAGCCCGGTACCTCCCAGAACATCGGCGAATAGCGGGTGGTGCCGTTTTGCGGATTACAGATCAGATTGGGCAATCCATCCTCCCGCGCCCCGCCATCGCTACCCACGAGCGGGCCGAAGGCCGGCCAGATGACCGTCTCGTCGGACATGCCTGCGCCACGCGTCATATAGAAGGACTGTCCGCCATACTTCCCCAGCGCTTCGAAGTCACGCCAGCGCATCAGCTTTCCGTTGGCGTCATAGGCTTCGATCACCATGTTGAAGGCGGGAGGGAGGACGATCGCGATGTCTTCGTGCGGTGTGTCCAGTTGGAAGAGACGGGGCTGCCAGTGAAAGCCCTTGGCCTTGCCTTCGATATCGAGGTCCGCCGGTGGCTGCACGACCAGATACGCCGCGTCCGCATCACTCTTCAGGCGAAAAGCGCCGTCTGTGCCCGTGGTCGCCGTGGCCAGCGGCGCAAAGCCGGCATCCATCAAGCCCAGGTACACGTTGGCCAGGGGCGGCCCACCCTTGCCGCGTATCGTCCCGGCGTATTCAGCGCCATAGGCCACCGCAGCATCGAAGCACAGGATACTCACGACGCAAAGCGCGCGGAGCAGGGACAGGTATCCTGTGGGGAGAGAATACGGGAGCGGCGTGAGACGCCCGTTCACGCCGCCGAGGCCGGCGCCGAATCGGGCTGCGGTTTGCGGAAGTCGAAACCGTAGAGCGGAATCGTGATGGCGGCCGCGGCCACCATCCACCAGATCTCCTGGTGCAAGGCATGCAGGAACACGGCGCACAGCATGAATCCAATCAGGCTGATGAAGATCGAACTGCTCATCATCGCGCCCATCTTGTCGCCGTCTTGCTCGTATCGCTGTTCGGCAAGCCAGAGCCGCCGCGCCATGATGACATAGAAGGCAAGGAAAAGCCCCAAGCCCAGAATGCCGGAGTCCGCGCCCAACTGCAGGTACATGTTGTGCGTGCCCACGAAGACCGCGTCCCAGCCCTGTTTCTCCACCATGAAGCGCATCATCGCGCCGGAATAACTCCGCTCGTGGATGAACTCAATGCCAAAGCCGCCCTGGCCCAATCCGAAGATTGGGTTCTGCGCGAAGTAGCGCGCGGCACCTTCCTGCAACTCCACGCGGCTCTGCACCGACTGGCTGCGGGTGTACTGCTTCGGGCTAAGAACACGTTCCTTGTACGCATCCGGGAGCAAGGAGAAGGCGATGACGCCCGCGAGCAGGAAGCCAAACACGCGCATCGGCGTGATATGGACCAGCCGCCGTACCAGTACCAGCGCAATCAGCACCACGCCGATCACGAGACCGGTACGTGTGTAGGTCAGCGTCAGCGCGATGACCTCCACCAGCGTCACAAAGAGCACAAAGGCCTTTGCGCCGTTGCTCTTCGCGTAGGCAAACCACCACGCGTTCATCGGCATCAGCAGCAGCAGGATCATGGCCAACCAGTTCGAGTGGCCCGCGCGGCCCGAGACGCGAATCGCCGCCTCGCCCTGCAGGGATTCCTGGTCCACATAGGCCGCGTCCACGCCGCTCAGGCTGGCCCAGGCGCCCGCGCCGGCCACCTGCATCTGTGGCAGGTAATGCTGCGCCACCGCCACCGCCGCCATCGCAAAGCCCGACAGCAGCAGCACGACCACATAGGTCCGGAGCTTTTGCGGCGTGTTGATCGTGTTGACCACCAGCAGGAAGAAGGCGAATCGGAACGCGAGTCGCGCCCAGTGCGGCAACTGCTCGATGCGTTCCGGGGACAAGAGTGTCGAGAATAGTGCCGAAATGATGAAGCAGCCCAGCAGCACCACCGGCAGGTTCAAGCGCAGCGGTGTCTTCGCCAGCAGCAGGTTCGTCAGCCACGCGCCCAGCGCGGCGATACCGGCGATCTGCGCCGCCGTGATCGCCACGGGTGCATTGTCGTTCACGATGCCCAACACGCCGGTCGAACCCTGCAGCAGCAGCGCCGCCGCCGTGGCATACACGCCGAGTGCCGGGAAATAGATGAAGACCGCAAAGACCACCGCGCCAAACAGCGCGAGGAAGGCGTAGACATCGAAGACGACAACGCCGAGCGCGTAGACCAGCGCGAACAAGGCAAGCGGGATCGGGCCGACCAGACTCTTCGTGGCACCGCCGGTGCTCAACGTCCCTGCGCTCATTCGGGTCTCCTACCGCTTCCGTTCGTCCAACAGCCGTGCGACGTGCGCACACTTCTCGGCCACCCGGCCCTCCCAGGAATTCTCCCGGGCCACCGCCTGCCGCGCCGCCGCCCGCGCCGGATCCCCCTGCTCCGCCAGCGCCGCCTCGATCTCCGTCACGAAGCCGGCATGCGTTCCCGCCAGCCGCACCACATCACGGTACGGCATCACCGACGGCATCACCGAACTCACCGTCGGCTTCCCCGTCGCCAGGTATTCCTGCAGCTTCAGCGGGTAAATATCCCGCGTGGCCTCATTCACCTTGTAGGGGATGAGCGTCACGTCCATCCCCTTCAGATAATTCGGCAATTCCGCAATTGGCCGATTGCCCGTCAAGTATACATTAGGACAGGACGCAAGTCGAGTCATATCCATGTCTTTGCGCGGTGGACCCACCAGCACAATCGACCACTTTCGCCGCATCTGCGACAGGTATTCGATCAACCCCACATCGAAGCGATCCGGGTCGATCACCCCCACCGAGCCGATGATCGGCCGGGGCAATTCCCGGATGTCCTCCGGCACCTCCGTCTCCGGGGCCGCCGCCTTCGAAAAGTGCGGATAATCCGCCGCGTGATGGACGACATGCGTCTCCGGATTCAGCGGGGCAAACTGCTGCGCCATATTCTCCGTGCTGGGCAGCACCAGGTCCGCCGTCCGGCACAGATGCTCCTCCACCCACTGCACCACCCCGCGCCCCGAGGCATCATGCAGATAATTCACCCACACATCCGCGATGTCATAAATCGCCAGCGCGTGGGGGAGATGGCGCACCGCCCGCCCATGCAGCGGCGAGAAGTTCCACAGGATCGCATCCTCAAAGCCCAGCGCCTTCATCTGCCGCTTCACCAGCGCCGCAATGACCCGGCCATTCAGATCCATCGCCAGCTTCGCCAGCGGCAGCGGCATCCCGCCCACCGGCAGGAAGACATGCGGCAGGTGATACACCCAGAAATTCTCTCGCACCTCCTGCAAGCGCGGCCCTTCCCACACCCCCGCCCCCTGCGTATCCGCCTTCTTCAGGCCATACAAAAACGACCGCGGCTGATCCACATACAGCACCCGGTTTCCCGGTGCCAGCCGTGTCGCAATCTGCTGCGGCGTGCTCCAGCTCGCATGCCAGTCGGCATAGGTGAAGATAACAATGTCGCGGTCGGTGAGCGCCATCCCCGCATCATAGTACAAGCGAAGGCGCGAAGGCAGCCGGGGGGAGGCGAGAGGCGGACAGCGCCGTCAAGAGACCGGCCACAACTGCGTTGTGTGGTGGTCTCCTGACCATCACACCTAATCGACCGCAGGTCTCAAGAAGAACGGCGGAATTCCGCCCGTGTACCTTGAGACCTGCGGTCGATCATGTGACGCGGTCAGGAGACCGCGCCACAACGAAGGCAACTATTGGTAAACGATATCGCTCCGAAACGCCACCGCATAGTCCTCGCGCACCCGTCATTCCCGCGCAGGCGGGAATCCAGCGAACGTGGAACGGGAGCGTGAGACCTTGTTTGAACCGTCAGTGCGGACACCGGCTCAAAGCATGGATGCGCCTGATGGCGCAGCGTGGTTAAAGGCGCTCCGCGCACTGGATATCGCCCATGCAAATTGAACATTCAATGTTCAATTTACACGCCCCACCGCCCTACACCCCCTCCTCCGCTTCGCGGATGCTCACCCGCTTAACCGTCTGGTGTGCAACGAGATAGGTCACCACGCTCACCCCGGCGCGGACGCCGGCCATGGTCATGGCCATGCCCCAAACGCCGTAGCGGGGGATGGCCCAGATGCCGATGATGAGCGTGAGCACGAGACGCAGGCCTTCGAAGGCGGCGACCACGCGGCTGTGGC
>JAUIKJ010000099.1 GCA_030430835.1 Candidatus Hydrogenedentota bacterium | reverse complement strand
CATCGCGTCGAGCGCGGGCGCGTCAAAGAGCGGCTTGCCCGTAAAGCCGACAACGATAAACTCATCGCTCCCGTAAGTGTCCAGGAAGCGTTGATAGGTCAGGGCCGCTTCGCCGCGCTCCTCGAGCATGCGGTCGAGCCGGTTGTCGGTCTCGAGTTGCAGGGCGAGATAGAGGGCGGCGGTACCGAGCAGTGCGGCAACGAGGAGCCACCAGCGGGCGGGCATCAGATTCATGTCGCTGGTCATGCTTCTCCGGGGCGTCGGGGCGGCTGTGGGTGCGGGCACCCGGCGCGTACCGCGCCGAGTGCGGTGGAATTGTATGAAGCCCCGTCCCAGACGATCAAGCCGGCGTACATGGGCATGGCAAACGGTATCCAGTGGCGGTGCGTTCTCGTATTTTCGCGGCTCGCTTTGCTAACATTGCGGCCTTTCCTGCAGGTTTCGCCGGAGTTTTCACATGTCGAAGAAGAATGACCGCGTCACGCCCGAGCTCCTGAAGGGCTTTCAGGACTTGCTGCCCGCGGAGATCATCCCGCGGCGCCGGGTTGTCCGACTGATCGAAGGGATTTTCGAGCGCTACGGCTTTGCGCCGGTGGAGACGCCGGCATTGGAGTATCTCGACGCGCTGCTGGGACCGGGTGGCGAGAACGCGAACAAAGAACTCTTCCGGCTGCTGAGCCCGGAAGAGGAAGACATCGCCCTGCGTTTCGACCTGACCGTCCCCTTCGCCCGGCTGCTTGCACAGTATCCGGACAAGTTGAAGCCCCCCTTCCGCCGTTACGCCATCGGCCCCGTGTGGCGTGCCGACAAGCCGGGGCCCGGCCGCTTCCGTCAGTTCACGCAGTTCGACATCGACGTGGCCGGTTCGGACAGTCCGGCGGTGGACGCCGAGGTCATCGCCGTCATGTCCGCCGTCATGAATGCGCTGGGCGTAGCAGACCACACGGTCCTCATCAATAACCGAAAACTGATCGACGCACTGCTCGAAGACTGCGGTATCACAGTGATTGCGCAGCAGAAGCATGTGCTGCGGGTAATCGACAAGCTGGCAAAGGTCGGCGTGGACAATGTCCGCCTCGAACTGGGTCCGGGCCGGGTGGACGATTCCGGTGATCCGATTCCCGGGGTGGAACTGGAGACCGGCGTAATCGACAAGATTCTCGCCTTCGTGGCGATTCAGGCGGAGTCCCGTGTGGCCGTGGTAGATGCCGTGGCCAAGGCCTTGCCGGAAACGGCGGTCGCAGCGGCCGCGGTAAAGGAAATGCGCGGTCTCGCGGAAGCGCTCGATGCGCTCGGCGTCTCGGAAGGCAACGCGCGCTTCGACCCGAGCCTTGCCCGTGGACTCGACTACTACACCGGCCCGGTCTTCGAGACGGTGATTCCCTCCGCACCCCAGTTCGGATCGGTGATGGGCGGTGGCCGCTACAACAACCTGGTCGAACGCTTCATCAACCGGCCGGTGGCCTGCACGGGCATGTCGGTCGGGCTGGACCGACTGATCGCGGCCCTGACGCACCTCGCGGTACTGGAGCCGGCTTCAACGCCGGTGCAGGTGCTCATCGTGACGATGGGCAACGTGCCGCCGGTCGAGACCCTGAAACTCGCCGCGGAACTGCGCGACGCGGGCATCAACACCGAGACCTTCTTTGCCAGCCGGAAAAAAATGCAGATGGGCAACCAGTTGTCCCACGCGGATCACTACGGCGTTCCCGTCGCCGTGATCATCGGCGAGGACGAACTCGCGCAGGGCGTCGTCTCCGTCAAGGACCTGAACGAAGGCAAGGCGGGCCGCGAAGACATCGACGATCGCGAGGCATACCGAGAAGCCGGCAAGACGGGCCAGCAGACCGTATCTCGCGAAGACCTCGTCGCCACGGTATCCGAGATCCTTCAACGCGCGTAGCCTCGCCCGGCGCACACGCAGAAACGGCAAGGTCACGATGAGCGCTGAGAGCAAGCTACAGATGTGTACGCGCTGCATTATGGATGCGGGGGTACCGGACATCCGCTTCGATGCGCACGGGGTCTGTAACTTCTGTCACATGCAGGACAAGCTGGAAGCGCTGTTCCCCCTGGGCGATGCGGGCCGGCGCGAGATGGAGCGTCTCGCGGACCAGATGCGGCGGGCGGGCAAAGGGCGCGATTTCGATTGCGTCTGCGGCGTGAGCGGCGGTCGCGACTCCTCCTATTGCCTCTATGTCGTGAAGGAGCTCGGCCTGCGGCCGCTCGCCGTCCACTTCGACAATGGCTGGGACTCGGACATCGCGAAGGAGAATATCCGAAAGATCTGCCAGCGGCTGAACGTGGAATTGCATTCGGTCATCGCCGACTGGGAAGAGAGCCGGGACCTGACGAACGCCACGATCAAGGCCTGCGTTCCCTACATTGATCTAACGGACGACGTCGGCATTGCCAGCGCCCTGTGGCGCACCGCCGCGAAAGAGAACATCAAGCACATCGTGCTCGCGCATTCCTTCCGCGAGGAGGGCGTCACGCCGTTGAAGTGGAACTACTTCGACGGGCGCTACGTGCGCGCGCTCATCAACCAACACAGCACGATGAAGTACAAGAAGTTCAAGAACGTCGACCTGCACCATGTCTTCTGGTGGGCGGTCGTGCGCGGTATCCGCGTCGTCAATCTGACGAACTACTACGACGACACCGGCACCAAGGTGGAGCGTATCCTGAACGAAGAACTCGGCCTCGCCGATACCGGCCAGCACCACTATGACAACGAGATCTTCGCGCTGGTCTATTATTATGCGCGCCACAAGTTTGGCTTTGACTGGCGCGTGGTGGAGTTGTCCGCACGCGTGCGCACGGGCGTTCTCACGCGCGAGGAAGCGCTGGACATCATGCAGGAAAAGCCCTTCTTCGAGAACAAGGACGTGGTCGGCTACTGCCTGAAGAAACAGGGCTGGACCTGGGAAGAATTCGAGGCGATCCTCGCCGCGCCGAACAAGTACTACACGGACTATCCGAACTGGCACAGCCTGCTCAAACTCTTCAAGCAGCCCATCAAGGTACTCTCCCGCATGCACGCCTTTCCGGCGCACGCCTACGAAAAGTATTTCGAGGCGTAGGCGACAGTGCTGGTCGCCTCCAACCGCGTACGCATCTTCCAATGGAAGACCAACAACGCCGTCATTCCCGCGAAGGCGGGAATCCAGTAAGCGCGGCACTACGATCACAGATATTTTTTAATGGTCGTGCGTGGCCTTTGACCCGGCACAACATGCGCGTCAGGGGATACGTCCCGATCACTGGATTCCCGCCTTCGCGGGAATGACGGTCGGACCTGTTTGTGATCGGACGTATCGGGACAGATCAAATTTCGGAAAGCGGCCTTGCGCCCGTGCTATGAATTCCAATGGCCTCTACTGAATCGCGGCCTCGATCTCCTGGATCTGCTGCGCGAGATCGCGCACTTCGGAGATAGCCTTTTTCTCTTCCTGGAAGGCAACCGCGGTGCCGGCCAATGCAACGCGAAGCGCGCGCAATGCGCTACGCCGTGCGGACCACGCGGCGGAACGCGCGAGCAGGGAGAAGACAAAGAGCTCCAGGCCGACCAGCAGCACCAGCACGGCCGCCGTGTGCCACAAGAAATTGTCCTGCAGCGCTTCTTCGCGGAAGTAACGGATCACGATGTTGTAGCCCGCGTAGGCGATAAAGGCAGTGGGCAATGCATCGGCCAGCAGGGCCACGCCCCAGTTGCTCAAGCGCCGCGCCTGCCGCTGCACGGCATCGCGCGCGGGTCCACGCAACAGTTCGGCGACGCGCGCGTTCACCGCGTCGCGCAGGGCATCCGCACCGCCGCTGTGCTCGGGCGGGTCGAAGCCTGCCTTAGCGAAGGCGAGCGCAATCTCGCTGTGGTGTGCATCGTATAGGTGGCCGATCTCATCACTCGCGATATTCAGGTCGTCCTGAAAGAGATCCTTCTCGGTGAGCAAGGCGGCTGCCTGCTTGCCTCCTCCACCCACCGCGCGCCAGGGAGACCAGCCGGAGATGCGCGCGGGCAGTGATCGCGCCGCTTCGATGAGTCGATAGCAGGTGCCGACGATGCCCTTTGCACGCAGGCTCAGTTCGCGTCCGAGGGCGAAGGCCCACAGGTGTGGTTCCGTAAAAAGGCGTCGCTCGACCACGGCCAGCGCTTCCTTCGCGATTCGGCCTTCCGCGTCTTCCAGGGTCTTGTCCAGCGCGTCCAGGCGGGGCATCGTCTCCGCGATTCGGCTGGTCAGCGACTGCACGGTCTTGGTCAGGAGTCCCGTCGCGTTGGATCGCTTGATGCGCCGGATTCGCTCAACGCTGAGTTCTTTGCGGAGAAACTCTTCGAGCTTCGGGAAGTCCAGTTCTTCGGGACCGGGCGCCTGGCCAGCCAATTTACGGTCAAGGCTCTTGATCGCGGCCACCTGAAAATAATCGGTGACCTCGAAACCCTGTTCGCGAATACGCTGCTGCCAATGATCCCGAATGACGTTGTCGCCCTGTGCCTTGGTCTCGATACAGACCAGCGCGCGTTCTCCCTGCAATGGACGCAACAGGGACCATGTGGCTTCGTCGAGGTACTTCTCGCGGCTGCCGCATACGAAGATCAGGTCGCACTGGCGCAGCACGTCAACAACCCGTGCCCGGTGTTCACGGACGATGGTATCCGAATCCGGGGTGTCGATGATGACCAGATGCTCCAGTGCGGATCCGGTGACCCGCTCCCAGCCCTCGAAGGCGGCGCCTGCGCCGGGCGGTGCGTAGACCATGGGCTGGGTGGTACAGGGACGAAACTCTGAGGCACGGGCCAAGGTGTCGCCTGCGAGGGCATTGAGCAGGGTGGACTTGCCCACGCCGGAGCCACCGACCAGCGCAATGACCAACACATCTTCCAGCGCATCTTCCCGATCACGCAGTTCCCCGATCTGGTCGCGCAAACGCGGCAAGGCGTCGCGCAGTTGTACCCAGGGCCCGTCGTAGGCGGCAATGTGATCAAGGCGCGTGATCAGCTCAGCAAGGCTTTGCGGCATGCGTCGTGCGCCTCCCTCAGTTCCTGCAACGGGGTGCCGGCGAAGGGCGCCGCGGCCTCGCGCAGGGGCTGCAATACAGGCTCCGCCACGTGGGTGCGCAGCGCCGCGGCGAAGGCCGCACGCTGCTCCGCGCGCCAGGGCGATAGAAAGTCGAACATCGCGTCGCCAAATTGATACTCGACCACCCGCGCGACGAACTGCTCGACGAGTGGGCCGGCTACGGTCATCACCTCAGGCACGCCGACGCCGGCGGTGTAGATAGACATGGGTGCGGCGATGGCCGCGGGCATGATGAGCAAGACCCGGTCGAGCGCTTCGATGGCGCGACGACGGCCGGGGTGTTTTTCCCACCATTCTTCGAGTGTGCGCTCGGCGTGGGCGCGAAACTCGTCGGAGATGTTCTCCGCGCGCAAGGTGGCGGCAACGATCTTCGGCACTGCGACATCCACGTCCAGGGCATCGATGGGCGCGCGCAACAGGTCCCCGGCGGGCCCCTCGGTCCGTCGCGCCGTTTCGATCCAACTGGTCACGAGATCCCGGGTGTGGCGCTCAAGCGCCTGGGCGTGTCGGGAGTGCAATTGATCCGCGTCCGGTGCGGCCGCCTCGGCATCCGTCTCCGGACTGGGAAACATGGCGCGACGCGCGGCGCGACCGACCGCCCCCACGCCCCGGGCGACAGAGGTGCTGGCGGTGCCGATGGCACGACCAAGGCCGCTGCGTTTTTTTTGGACGAACTCATGAAACAGACCGCCGACCGCGGCGCCGGGCGCCGGATCGTAGCGTTCCGCATAGCCTTCGATACGACCGTCGAAGTCCACGGCAACCTCCTCCAGCTTGCGCTGGGTGGTCGCTGCTTTGTCCAAAAATGTCTCCGCCTCCGCAAGGAAATGCGTCACCGTGTCGCGGAATACGCGCTGCTTGATCTCCCCTACGTCCAACCCATTGAGATGGGCGCGCAAGGGGGCGCCGCCCGTGGCCGACGCGATCGTCGTGGATGCGGGATCTTCACCGAAACTGAAGTCGTGTGGTGCAACGAAGCTCGCGGCATCGCCCAGCCCAACATCCTTGCGAAATTCCTCGAGTTGTGAGACGGCCGACGCATAGGCGTTCGCGGGGTCCGCCTTGTTCATCAACGGCAGCACGATTCGACCGGCGGCATGGGCCTCGCGAAAATAGGCAACGACCCGCTCGTCCTTGTATTTTTCGGCCGTAAGAATAGCGATCAGCACATCGCCCGTCGCGCGAATATTGTCGGCTACGGTCCAGTTCGTCAAGTCAATCGAGTCTACATCCGGCGTATCCAGCACCACGAGGGTGTCCGGTAGCGCGGCGTTCTCGGTGACGTAAAGGGTGTCTTCCACCGAGTCCCGGCGCACGATGCTCTCCGCGTCCTGCAACGGGGTGGGCTTAAACTCCGGCAGCAGCAGCGCATCGAGCGCCTGCTGTGCGCGCTTGGCGTTGCCGGCGAGCACGGGCCGGCAGGTGGCCGCGGCGGTCGTGCGCACGGGGCTTGTGGTCTGGCCCACGAGGATGTTGAAGACGGTAGACTTGCCGGTGTTCGTACCCCCGGCCACGGCAACGACCAGGCACCCCTCGCCCGCAAGGTGGGGCAGGAGTTTGTAGCTGAGCAGGCCGGTCCATTCTTCGCTGCCAGCGAACAGGGCCCGCCGCAATTCGGGGGCGCTGCCCAGTGCCTCGCGGAATCGATCCAAGGCCTGGGCGAATCGTTCCAGTTCGGTTCCCAAGGGTTCGGGCATGGGGATAGCCTACGTAGCCGGGGCGATGCGGTCAAGCATCGTGACCCCGTGATCGACCGTGGTGGTGCATGCAACAAAGTAATCAGGAAAGGCGGCCTGCAGGGCCGCGGCGTCCATCGGCGTATCGCTCACACCGAAGACCGTCGAACCACTGCCGCTCATCAAGGCCGCCTGACACCCGTGATCACACAAGACCTCCTTAATACGGGCCACCTCCGGGTGGTCTTCGAATACCGGCGCTTCCATGCGATTGAACAGCAATGGTGCGGGACCGCAACTGGCGAGCGCGGTACTGATGGCGAGGAAGGTCGGCGTCATGCCATTGAAGGGTGTTTCCTCGCTACGCTCCAGACGCGGGTGCTTGTATACCGCGCCCGCGCTAATCGCAATGCCGGGATTCACCAGCACAACAGGGGTCTCGGGAATGGGCGCCAGAGGAACCAGAATTTCACCGCGGCCGGTGGCGGCCATGGTGCCGCCATGCAGACAATAGGGCACATCGGAGCCAAGACGCAGCGCGAGCGCGGCAAGAGCGGCATCACGCAGACCAAGTTCCCAGATTGTGTTCAGTCCGCGCAGCGCGGCGGCCGCGTTTCCCGAGCCGCCAGCGAGCCCGGCAGCGACGGGGATGTGCTTCACCAGATGCATCCGCGCACCGCGCTGGGCACCGGTGTGTTCGAGCAAGGCACGGGCCGCGCGAATCACGAGATTCCCATCGCCCGTCGGCAGACCGGGATTCGAACAGGTCAGGGAGAGTTCCGATTCCGTGCGCTCCAGATGCAGTTCATCGTAGAGGCCGACCGTCTGAAAGATTGTCTCGATGTTGTTGAATCCGTCGGCGCGGCGATCCAGGACATCGAGGTACAGGTTAATCTTCGCATAGGAACGGCAACATAGGAATTCGGCTGATGGGGTCATAAATACAGGAACAGCTCCTCTGAGTTGGACGGATCGTAGCACGGACGATGGTGTCCGCGCCCGCGGCGGTGTCCTGTTCTCTGGCTTGCGGATTCTGCCCCAGTAGGGTATGTTCCTCAAGGGGAAGTGAATTCGGTAGGGACGGGCTCTATACCAGGGGTCAGTGCCGCACCGTAGTTTGAGTTTGGGCATTCATGACAAGAAGGAACCCGGAATGACGCTTGTGATTCGCTCTCTTGCCTTTTCCCTTTTGCTGATGGGATCGGCCGCGTACGCGGCCACCTTCACGGTAACAACCAATGCCGACGACGGTCCGGGCAGTCTGCGCCAGGCGATTAGTGCGGCCGTATCCCAGGATGGGGACGACGTGATCGAGTTCGATCTGGCGCCGAGCGATATCATCATGCCGCTCAGCGAGTTGCCAGCACTCGATCCGCAGTCGGACGAAGATCAGACCATTATCCGGGGCCCGCAGTTTATTTCCGGTGAGCTGCTCTCGGGTGACGAAGTGGGCTTTCGCCTCATCACGGACAATGATGTACTGGAGGACCTGTATATCTACAGCTTTCCCTCCCATGGCGTATTTATCGACGGGGACAACAACCGGGTCAGCGGCTGCTTCATCGGCAACGACGGCAAGTCTGCGAAGGCCAACGGCGGCGATGGCGTACGAGTGGACGGCGGCACGGGAAACATTATTGGTCACGACGATAACGAGGCACCGGGCAACGTGATCTCCGGCAACACCGAACACGGAATCCAGACGCGTTTCGACGCAGCACAGACCCGCATCGCAGGCAACCTGATCGGTGTCAAGTTTACGGGTGAAGAGGCCATGCCCAATGGCAACGGTGGCATCTTCCTCAACGGCACGGATGCCAGAATTGGTGGTGCCTCGGAAGACGCGCGGAACGTCATTTCGGGCAACGGCACCACCGGAATCGTTTTGAGTAGCGCCGTGGAACGCGCGGAGATCGTGGGCAACTACATCGGCACCAATGCTGCCGGCGATGCCGCATTGCCCAATTCGTCCAACGGCATCACCACCATCGGCAATTCCCTCGAAATCGTGATAGGCGGCCCGGACGACGAGGACGCCAACGTCATTTCCGGCAATACTACCGATGGGGTGCTATTGCGCGGGAGTCTCCATCAGGTGATCGGAAACAAGATCGGCACCCAGGCCAATGGTGAGACTGTCAAGGATGACGAGATCTATCCCATGTTGCTTGATTACGTTGATGACTTCCTGCTGGCCATCTTTTGTCGACAGGGGATGGGTTGGCCGGTAGT
>JAUIKJ010000098.1 GCA_030430835.1 Candidatus Hydrogenedentota bacterium | reverse complement strand
TCGGGCAACTCTGTCGGATCGCGCGCCCGACAGAGTCGGCGATCACCCTGGTGGCACCGGCACACCTCGAAGGCTTTGGCAGTATCGAGCGGGTTGCGGCGGCGAAAGGCGAGATCGCCTCGGGCCTCGGAGCGGATGCCCTCTTCTATGTGAACAACAACAATGCCTGGTGCCGGCGCATCGGTGAGCATTACCAGGGCCGAAAGATTCACTTTGGCGAGGACACGGACTACGCCATCGAATCGTTGCACTATGACAAGAGTGGCGAGATGCGGCTGGCGCTGCGTCCCATCGGCGAACTGCGCCTTCCCCTCCCCATTCCGGTACAGGCGGAGAACGTATTGCTCGCCGTGTGCATCGCCTTGCAGCACGGCGTCAACGATTTTGAAGAACCCCTTCGCGCGGCCTGCGCCACCTCCACCCGCTTTCGCGTGGAGTCGCTCGGACCGCTCACGATTATCGACGACAGCTATAACGCCAACCCCGCCAGCATGGAGGCCGCGCTGGCGGCACTGGCGGCGCATCCCGGCCCGGGCCGCAAACTCGCCGCGCTGGGCGGCATGCGGGAACTGGGCGACGACGCGGCCCGATGGCATCGCGAACTCGGCGAGGCGGCCGGCCGCCACGGAATCGGCGCGCTCTTTGCCCGGGGTGAATTTGCCTGTGCTATGATCGACGGTGCGCGGCAGGCGGGTGTCGGTCTTGCGGACCAGTTCGATACCCACGCGGCGATCGCGGAGGCGATTGCCGCCACGGCCCAGGCAGGCGATGTCCTGCTGGTCAAGGGTTCCCGTGGCTACGCCATGGAGCGCGTAATCGACGAATTGCGGACGCGCTACGGCGCAGCTGCGCATACCGCCCGAACGGCGGATCAACACGGGGGCTAACAAAGACACCGGCATGATCTATCACTTGGCCCTGGCGCTGCTTCCCTACTACGATGCCTTCAACGTGTTTACCTACCATACGGTGCGCGCCGGGGGCGCCGCGTTCACGGCCTTTCTCTTCTGTCTACTTTTCGGCCCCTGGATCATTCGTCTGCTCCGCTCCCTGAAGATTGGCCAGTTCATCAAGAAGGATCATGTCGCCGATCTCCACGCCCTGCATAAGGGCAAGGCCGGCACGCCCACCATGGGTGGCGTCATGATTCTTGGGGCAACGGTCGTATCGCTGCTCCTCTGGAGCACCCTCGAGAACCGATTGCTCTGGCTGGCACTAGGAGTGTTCGTGCTGTTGGGCACGGTGGGCTTCCTCGACGACTACATCAAACTGAAACGTAAGCACAACGACGGGCTCAGCGCGCGTGCAAAGATGCTGGGTCAGATTGTCTCCGGCACGATCATGGGCCTCTACTTGGTCTACAATCCCATCACCGTCAGTGCGGCCTGGGTCCAGGAGCGTGACGTGCTCGACTGGCCGGGCTTTACGGTCTGGCTACAGTATGGGGCCGGTGAACCGGAGACCCTCGCCGGACGCGTGTGGGAGCGAATTCCGGACGAAGGAAGGGAGTTGCTCGCGGAGACCGAGGGCCGACTTCCCGCGATCGAGCGTGACCACTTGTTGCGCAATTTTCGTGAGGCAATGAACGATCCCTTCATGCACGACGGCGCCGTGTGGCCGGAGGACAATCTCAACGACGAAGCGACGGCGCTGCTCGCGACTGGCCGCGACGGGTGGGACGAGCGCCAGACGGTCCGTTTCAACCGCCTGGTCCTGGAGAACGCCTTGCCCGGGGTCATCGCTTCGAGTATCCCCAACCTCCACACGAAGGTTGGGGTGCCGGGATTTAAGGATCTCTTTATTCCGCTGGGCATGGGCTATGTCCTGTTCATTGTCTTCGTCATCGTATCCATGTCCAACGCGGTCAATCTGACCGACGGTCTGGACGGCCTCGCGGCCGGGGCGTCCATGATCTCCATCGTGGCCTTCACGGCGATTGCCTATATCGTCAGCCGCGCGGACTGGTCCTACTACCTGTACCTGACCTATGTGCCGGAAGCGAGTGAACTCTTCGTGTTGGGCGCGGCCCTGCTCGGTGCCGGCCTGGGCTTTCTCTGGTTCAATGCCCACCCCGCCGAAGTGTTCATGGGCGACACGGGCTCCCTCTCGCTCGGCGGCGCCATCGCAACCATGGGTATCCTGACAAAGCAGGAGCTCCTCCTCCCCATCGTCGCGGGCCTGTTCGTCCTCGAGATTGGCAGCGTGGTCATTCAGGTCGCTTCTTTCAAGTTAACCGGCCGGCGCGTGTTCCGCATGGCGCCGTTGCATCACCACTTTGAGTTGCTGGGATGGAAGGAGACCAAGGTCACCCTCCGCTTCTGGATCATTGCCTTTCTCTTCGCAATGCTCAGCCTGAGCACGCTGAAGCTACGGTAGCGCCATGAAACTCGCCAACAAGAAGGTCGTCATCGTGGGCCTGGGCCGCTCGGCCCTGGGCGCGGCGGCCCTGTTGCGCGATCGCGGCGCCGACGTGTTTATTTCTGACGCGGGCAATGCGACCACACTCGCGAGCTGGGCACAGAAGGCTGATGCACTTGGTGTCGGCTTTGAAACGGGAACCCATAGCACCGGCCGCTTCGCCGAGGCGGACCTCGTTGTCATGAGTCCCGGCGTCCCCCCGTCGATTCCACCGGTCGCCGAGGCGCGTGCGCGTCAGGTCCCGGTAATCGCGGAACTGGAGTTGGGCGCGCGCTTCTGCACGGCCCCAATCCTGGCGGTTACCGGCACCAATGGCAAGACGACAATGACGGAACTATTGGCCGCCATGGCGCGGGCCACCGGACGACGCACGGTGCTGGCGGGCAACAACAAGACTCCCTTCTCGCTGGCGATGCTGGAGACGCCGGCGGCGGATTGTGTGGTGCTCGAGGTCAGCAGCTACCAGCTCGAGACCATCGACACCCTCCGTCCCGCCGTTGGTGCGGTGCTCAACCTGACGCCAGACCATCTGGGACGGCACGGCAGCATGGCGGGCTATGCCGCGGCGAAAGCGCGCCTCTTGATGAACCAGCAGGCGGGCGACACCGCGGTGTTGAATGCCGATGACGCTGTGGTTGCGGGGCTGCCCGTACCGGACGGCGTCACCACGAACTACTTTTCGATGCATACGCCCCAGGATGCCGGCGTCTGGACGGATGGCGCGTCCGTTTTTGAGGGCACCTCCGCGGTTGCTCCGGTCTCTGATTGCCCGCTGCCGGGACGCCACAACCTGGCCAATGCCCTCGCCGCGCTGGCGGCGGGACGCGCGGCCGGATTCGAGATGACCCATTGCCTCGCGGCCTTGCGTAGCTTTGAGGGCGTTGAGCACCGGATCGAACTTGTGGGCACCATCGACGGCGTGCGCTACTACAACGACTCGAAATCCACGAACATCGACAGCCTTCGGGTGGCCCTGGAAAGCTTCACGGACCCCGTCGTGCTGATCGCAGGCGGGCAAGGCAAGGGCGCCGCCTATGACGGGCTGCGCGACTGTGTCGCGGCGCACGTTAAGCAGCTCATCACCCTGGGCGAAGAGGCGCCCAAGCTGGTCGCCGCCTTTGGGTCCGTAGTCCCTACACTCCGGGGGGACACGATGGCGGCGGCGGTGGATGCCGCGCACGACGCGGCGTCCGATGGGGACGTGGTCCTGCTCTCGCCCGGCTGCGCGAGCTTCGACATGTATAGAGATTTCGAGGAGCGGGGATCGGACTTTAAGGCCGCTGTCCGGCGCTGCTCGGAACGCGTTGCACTGCAGGCAGGAGAATCGGCATGAAATATGAAACGACATTGGCGGTCGTCATGGCCCTGGCCCTGGTACTGGTCGGCTTTGCCATGGTCTATAGCGCACGGGCCGTGGACACGGATGCCGTGGCCCTGCTGATCCGGCACGGCGCCTACGTGGCTGCGGGCTTCCTGGCGATGCTGCTCTTCGCACGCTTCGATTATCACCGCTTTCGGGATGCGAACGTCTACCGTTTCATTGCCTTCGCCTCGGTGCTGCTCCTGGTGCTGGTGCTGGTGCCTGGCATCGGCCACCGGGTTGACGGCGGCATGCGCTGGTTTCGCTTCGGTCCCCTGGGCTTTCAGCCGTCCGAGATAGCGAAGTTCGCCATGATCGTTTTGCTCGCCGTGAAGATGACCCAGAGTCGCACGGTTATCGACAGCTTCCGCCGCGGCTTCCTGGTGCATTTTGCGATCGCCGGCGCTTTTGCGTTCTTGGTCCTGCTTGAACGTGATCTGGGTGGCCCGGCGATTCTGATGGGCGTGGCGTACTTCATGTTTTTTGCCGCAGGGGTACGCGCCCGCTATCTAGTCGGCAGTTTTGTCCCTGTCGGTATTGCCGGAGTGGCGCTGATTGTCACGGCACCGCACCGCATGAGCCGTATCCTGGCCTTTCTCGATCCCTGGGCGCACCGCGATACCGCCGGTTGGCAGTTGATTCAGTCGCTTTCGGCCTTCGCGCGCGGCGGACTATTGGGCCAAGGCGCGGGCGCGGGAGAACAGAAGCTGGGCTATCTCCCCGCCGCACATACGGACTTCATCTTCTCGGTCATCGGTGAAGAGTTCGGGCTTGCGGGCACGACATTCGTGGTTGCGCTCTATGTCCTGCTGGCGATTGCCGGCTTGCGTATTGCCATGAACACACCGGACTACTTCGGCAGCCTGCTTGCCACCGGGATCACCTGCCTGCTCGCGCTGCAGGCGGCCTTTATCATGGCGGTAACCACGGGCATGCTGCCTACCAAGGGGCTCCCCCTGCCCTTCGTGAGCTACGGCGGCACGGCCCTCGTCGTCATGTTGGCGATGATCGGTGTGCTCGCCAACATCGGCGCGCAGGCACTGAACCACGACGCCCCGCGGCGTCCCCTTGCCGCACCGGCAAAGGCCGTCTAGACATGCGTATTCTCATTGCCGGTGGCGGGACCGGCGGACACGCAACCCCTGCCGTGGCCATTGTCGAAGAGCTGCGCAAGCGCGATCCGCGTTTGCGGGTCCTTTGGGCAGGCAAGAAAGGCAAGATCGAGGAACGTATCTGCAGCAACCATGCGATTCCGTTTCGCCCCATACCCGCGCGCGGCTGGCCTCGCGGGGGCCGCATCGCCCTTCGTCTTTGGACGCTGGTCGTGCTGGCCCTGGGCGTCTTCCGCGCGGGCTTGATGCTCCTGTCCTTCCGTCCGCAGCTGGTGCTCGGCGTCGGCGGTTACGTATCCCTGCCAGTCCTGTGGGCCGCGCAGCGGCTGGGATACCCCACGGTGCTCCATGAACAAAACAAGCGCCTGGGGCTGGCGAATCGTCTGCTCGCGCCGCGGGCGGCCTGGGTCTTTCTGAGCTATCCGGAAACCATCGGGCACTTTCCCGGCGAACGGTCCGCGGTCACCGGCAATCCTGTCCGCGCCGCCTTCCTCGATCCGCCGGATCATCTGGAGGCCTGTCGGCGCTTCGACCTGGATCCGGCCATCCCCGTATTGCTGGTCTGTGGGGGGAGTCAGGGCGCGGCACGGATCAACGCTGCGATGGCCGATGCCCTGCCAAGCTTTGCACCCGGCAGCATGCAGGTTGTCTGGATGACGGGTGAATTGGGGGTGGACGAAGCCCGCGCGGCCGCCACGAAAGCCAAGATTCCGGTACAGGTATTCAGCTTTATCGACGACATGCCCGCCGCCTGTGCCGCGGCCAGCCTGATCGTCAGCCGCGCTGGGGCGTCGAGCACGGCGGAAATCGCCGCGCTTGGGAAGCCATCGATTCTGGTGCCTTATCCGCAGGCAACGGACGATCACCAGAAGAAGAACGCAGAAGCCTTCGAGACGGCGGGGGCAGCCGTGCTGTTGGAAGACGCCTTGTGCGACGGCGATTCGCTGGGCAACGAGATCCGCGGCATTCTCGGCGATGCCTCGCGACGCGAGGGGATGGCCATAGGTGCTCGGCAGCTCGCACGCCTGCTTGCTGCGGAAGAGATCGTAGAGACGATGATGACACTCGTGGTGGATACGCCTTCCCGCGCGTAGCCCGATTCGATCGCGACCATTTCTGCACCTGCCAGTTTCATGGTACAATCGCCCTGCATTCTTGGACGCACTACGGCCCCGCGAGAACGGATCATGAACTCAACCCATCCTGCATCCACGCTTTCTGATTCCACGGCGTCGGCGACGCCGGCGGGCTATTTCCGGGTCCCGGTGAGCAGCCTGCGCGTGGATGCGGTCGCCAACTTCGAGTTGTACATCCAGCCTCGCCCCGATGCGGTCCCGGTCCTGTACCGGGCACGTGACCTCGCCTTTACGGAAGAAGCCCGCCAGCGATTGATCGATCATTCGGTTGGCGCCTTGTTCGTCCCCACGGGGCAACGCGCTGAATACCGCCACTACGTGGAGAAGAACTTGACCGCCATCGTCTCGGATGAAGACATTCCGGTGGAGGAGCGTTCCGACCTGCTCTACGATTCCGCGCAGAATATCGTCCACGATATTCTGGAGGATCCACGATCCGGCGATGTGTTGCCGCCCTCGGAGAATCTGGTTCAGGGCACGATCGATTTCCTTTTCAAGGAAGGCCGCTCCTTTCACTGCCTGATGCAGGTCACCTCCTACGACTATTACACCTACACGCACAGCGTGAACGTCTTCGTGTTCAGCACGGCCCTCGCACAGAAACTGGGTATCGAAGGACAGGAGCTCTTCGAGTTTGGGCAGGGGGCGCTGCTCCACGACGTGGGTAAGAGTCTGGTTCCCAACGAAGTCGTCAACGCGAAGGGTGGCCTGACTGAAGAGCAGTGGGCGGAGATGAAGCTGCATCCGGTGCATGGCTACAATATTCTCAAGGAACAGGGGGTAGAGAGCGAGATCATTCTTGATGTCACGCGCCACCACCATGAGAAGCTGAATGGCCGGGGGTATCCGGACGGTCTCGCCGGGGACGCGGTCTCGAAATGGGCACGTATCTGCACAATAGCCGATATCTTCGACGCCCTCACCACGCGGCGCAGCTACAAGGAGGCGATGAATTCCTTCCCCGGCCTGCAGTTCATGCGCGAGCACATGGAAGATGAGATCGACCCGGAGTTCTTCCGGGTCTTCGTCGGGCTGATGGGCAGCACCGCGGGGTAAGGCTCAGTCCGTATTCAGTACGGACAGCAACTCCCGCTCGACATCTTCAAATGCAAAGGGCTTGGGGACAAAGCCGCAGAACTCGCTGAGATCGCACTTCGCTTTCATGTCTTCCCGTTCCATGCCGCTCATCAAGACGATCGGGACGGACGCGTCAATCTTGTGAATGGACCGGGCCGCGATGTCGCCCCCGCCCCCGGGCATGCTGTAGTCCATCATGATGGCCTGGATCTTGTGCCGATGTTCCTCGAAACACTCAACACCTTCCCGGGCACTGGTCGCCGTCAGCACCTCAAACTTCTGCCCCTCCAACAACCGCCGGGTATAGTGCAATACCGCAGGATCATCATCCACGACCAAGACACTCCCAGGATACAGGGTAGCGCCGTCACCGTGGCCTTCGGCGTTCTTGCCGTTCCCGTTGCTCTTTGCCGGTGCAAGCGGGAAGTACACGCGGCTCGTCGTGCCCGCACCCAGGCGGGACTCGATGGAAATGAAACCACCGTGGCTGCGCAGGATGCCCTGGGTGCCGGCGAGGCCGAGACCAGTCCCATGCGTCTTGGTGCTAAAGAAGGGCTCAAGGACGTGCGCCAGATCTTCTTCGGACATGCCGCAGCCGCTATCGCGCACCTCAAGATACAGAAACTCTCCCGGCGCCACTTCGGGCGCCGAAGTCGCCTTGCGGATGAAGTCCGCGCCGCACTCCTTGCGTCCCGTCGAGATGACAATTGATCCAGTGTGTGCCGTCGCGTCCAGTGCATTCGTGAACAAGTTCATCACCACCTGACGCAACTGCGCAATATCGGCATGGATACTGGGGAGATGCTCGCCAAAATGAAACAGGATGGTGCCCGCTTCCCGGGATGGGGGGGTGGTCAGGCGCACCACCTCGCGCACCACATCGTTGAGGTGAATGTTTCGTAGCGTCAGGGCTCCGTTGCCGGAGTAGGCGAGCAATTGCTGGCAGAACTCGGCCGCCTGCCGCCCAATATCCAGAATGATCTGTGCATGCTTGCGGGCGCGATGATCTTCGGGAAGTGTCATCTGGGCCAGTTCCGCGTGGCCCAGCAGGCTCACCAGCAGGTTGTTGAAATCGTGCGCGATACTTCCTGCGAGCAGCCCGAGGCTCTCCAAGCGCTCATGCCGCTGCCGCTCAACCTCCAGCGCGCGCTTTTCGGCCTCGGCCGACTTGATTGCCGAAAGATCCAGCAGGAAGCCGCGCAGGGACACGGGTTGCCCATCCTTGACGACGACCTGAACGGAATCGCGCACCCAGACCACTTCGCCGGTTTTCGAAATCAACCGGTACTGAAACTCATGATCGCGCATTTGTTCCGTCTGTGCCTTGCAGAAACACACGGCTTCCTCGCGGTCGTCGGGGTGCAGAATGCGCTCCCAGAACTCCGGCGCGTACCATTCCTCGGGACGATAGCCCAGCAACTGCTCGACCTGCGGCGCGATGAAGGTGAACTGAAACTCGGGGAGCTTTGCCTCCCAGTGAATCACCCCCATCGCGTCGGCCAGAAGCTGGTAACGGTTGGCCAGATCCCGCCGCGCCTGTTCCGCGCGGATCCGTGCGCTCACATCGCGGATCACCGATATGTAGCCCACCACCTGGCCGGCCTTGTCGTAGAGAATACGGGCGCTTTGCCGCAGGTAGGCGAGACCGCCATTCTTGCACGCCATGCGGAACTCGATGTAGTCCGCCGTAGGCTCGCCGCGCTGCCGCGCATCGAAGAAGGTGATCATCGAGCTTTGATCTTCAGGGTGCACAAAGAGAAAGCAGTTCTTGCCCTCCAAGTCTTCGGGCGCGAAGCCGAGGACCCACTCAATTGAAGGACTCACATACTCGAAATTCCCGCGGGCATCGAGGCGGCAGATAACTTCATTGGCGTTCTCCACCAGTTCCCGATAAAGGTTTTCCGTCGAT
>JAUIKJ010000097.1 GCA_030430835.1 Candidatus Hydrogenedentota bacterium | reverse complement strand
TTCTTCGATCGGGTACCTCTCGCCGATCGCCGTCAGATCGGGGCCCACTGCCACCCCCTCGCCATCGAAGATGTGGCACTTGTTGCAGCCGACGGCCTCGAAGAGCTTCGCACCACGAACATGGTCGCGATCGCGTTTCGCCAACGCAATCTCCGGAAGCAGGTCCTCAAGGGTCCACAACTTCACAAAGTCCCGGGCCTCGGTATCCGCATCGTGCGCTTCCATCGGTAGCGGACTGGCCGCGGCCTGCTTCTGCTCGGCGTCCAATTCAGCGACCACGTGCATCGTGCCGTACATGATCAGCCAGTGTCCCGGGAAGGTGCAGACGTAAGGGTAGTCGCCCGGGTTCTCCGGCGCAACAAAGCGCAGCGTTTCGTTCTCACCCGGATGGAGCAGTTTCGTGTGAAACAACACTTCGTCGGTCGCGGGAATGTAGTCGCCGGTCTCCGCTCCCGGGACAAGCGCGAGTTCGTCCGCCGCCATGCCGACGCGCTCACGTGCGCCGGGCTGGGTGATGACGAGGTTGTGCGGCATGATGTCGATGTTTTCGAAGAGGATCTCGACCGGGCTGCCTGCCTCCGCCCAGAACTCGGTCCGGTCGAAAACCATCTTGTGCGGCACCGGGCGTATTACGGCGATGGCGGTGCCGAGCCGTGCGAACCGGGAACGGAGCGCTTGCGCCCCCGATCCGCTCAGACGCGCGGCAAGCTTTTCACCAAGGGCAAACGCGTCCTGCGCAGTCGGCTGGGTGCGATCCGCCGGAGGAATCGCCTCGATGAATCGCAATATTTTCTCGCCCAGTTCCTCGAGGCCACGCGCAGGATACTCGGTTTCGGGCAACTGATTGAGGGCACGCACGGAGGCTTCGATGTTTCGGCCTTCCGCCACGAACCCAGCAAGCCGCCGAAAAGTCTCGCCCGTGTGCCCGTCCATCTCCGCGACGGCGGCGATCGCCGCGTTGCGCACGGCCTGGACCGGATCCGTCGCCACATCGATCTTCACGTAGCGTTCCGGTGCCGGGATGTCCATCTGAACGAAGACGGGAACACGGTTCTCGTCGTAGAGGCGTAGCGTGAAACCATCGAGGCGCGCACCCGTATCGCCCTCGGCGCGATTCCACACCCGGACCGCCTCGACCTGCTGTGTCTGGCCGAGATCCACTTCCCACCAGGGATTCCTTTCGGATTGGGTGTGCGTCTGTCCGTTCTGACGGTAGGCACGTCCCTTATTGCCATCGACACCGCGCTGCGGCACGCCACCGTGTGCCTCACTGGATTGCTGTGCCTTCCCATCCCGCGCTATGTTCTTGCCTTGCGCATAGACCTCCACTTCGGCCAGGGTCAGGATGCGGTTCTCACCGGGCAGTTCGATACGCACGTAGCGTGTCGGTGCATCGCGATCCTGCACCGCGGTACCCACACCCTCAGTCAATACGGTGATGATTCGGGGGTACAGACTGTCCCGTAGGGCCGTGTCCGGGATCGCCGGAACCGCGCGCAGCAAGGTCTCCAGTCCGCGTCGTTGTTCCAGTGCCAAATCCCAAGCCGCATCCGCATTTCCGTCGGCCAGAATAAGCGCGGCGTACGCGCTTTGCCGGATCGACGGTAGCGACGTCGGCCCGGTGAGGGCGACGATGGCCCCCCGTCGCGCGGTCAAGTCGCCAGGTGCGGCCTCCAGCAACAGTTCACCCAATTGGGCGAGGGTGTGCGTCTTGTGTGTGTCATCCCCCGCCCCGACCCGCGCCATCGCATTAAAGAGTTCATCGAGCGCCTTCGTTCCACGTAAGGCAGCAAGTCCGTGGAGCGCGTTCGCACGAGCGCGATCGGTCACATTGTGGCGTTCGAGCAGGGCCGTGTACACCACTTCGTTGGGTGCGAAGCGCTTCAGGATCGGCGAATCCGTGCGGCGGACCAGATACTCGAGTGCAGGCTTGGGAAGGCGATCCGCGAGGGCCCCATCCTCCATACCGGGCTGCCAGCGATCGCGCAGGGTATCGAGGGTCTCGTTCAGCGCGTAGTCGAGGTAGTAGTCCATGGGATAGTTCAGCGCCTGCAACGCGACAAAGGCGCTGTCCAGCGAATCCAGGTAGCTGAGTGCGACTATGGCTTCGAGGCGTACTCGGGGGTGCAAGTCGTTCACGCTACGGGCGAGAAGTGCAGGTGCGTCGTCGATATAGTGGCGCCAATGGCGCAGGACACGCGTAGCCGCGGCGCGTGCCTTTGCCTCAGGCGATTGCAACACACGCTGCAAGAGTTCGAGGTCCACACTGCTCAGCTGTTGCTTGACCCAGAGCGCCTCCAGCACGTGGTGATCGTGGTCGGGGGCGTGACGATCAAGCGCACGCAGCCAGGTGTCAAGCGCGGCGAGAACTTCTTCCTTCGGACGGTTGCGCAGTTCGCCGCGCGTGCGGTACCGCGTACGATCCTCATAGGCTTTAAGTTGCTCCAGCAACTCGGGAACGCTCAGCGCGGTGAGGTCGACGGGGTCGAGCAGGGGGCGCTCCTTGTGCGTGATGCGCCAGATTCGGCCATGCGAATGGTCGCGGCGTTCATCGCGCAGGGAGTATTGCATATGGCCCACGAGCGGATTGAACCAGTCGACAATGTAGAGTGCGCCATCGGGACCGAATTGGATGTCGACCGGGCGAAAGTTGATGTCGGTGGAGTAGAGCAATGGCTCAATCTCTTCCGAGGTGAAGCCGGAGGCGTCTTCGATCATCCGGTGCTGCTTGATCCCCTGAAACCCGATACAGTTGTTCACCAAGAAATTGCCTTGTGCCTCGTCGGGAAAGTGGCGGCTCGACACAATCTCGCAGCCCGCGGTAGGTCGTACCACGGAGGTAAAGACTTTCATCGGCGCGCTCTTGTCCGGGTAGGGCTTGTGACCGGAAAACGCGGTCCCAAAGTAGTTCGCGCCACCGGATGCATCGGCCACGAAATTCTGTCCCCAGCGATCGAAGACGTGTCCCCACGGGTTCGCGAAGCCATAGGTCACGAAAACTTCGAGGCGAAACGTATCCGGCTTGTATCGAAACACGCCGGCATTGAAGAGGCGCACGGGACCCCAAGGCGTCTCGACCTGCGAATGGTGGAAGGTGCCCTCCTGAAAATATAGGCCGCCGCCCGGCCCCCAGGTGAAGGCGCTGATGGAGTGGTGGCTGTCCTCGGTGCCGAAGCCGTGCAGGATCACATCGCGCTCGTCGGCGATGTCGTCGCCGTCGGTGTCGCGCGCGAAGAGCAGGTTGGGCTGCTGTGCAATGTACGCGCCACCATCGCCCAGTTCGAAGCCCGTCGGCACATGCAGCCCGTCGATGAAAACCGTGTGCTTGTCGGCTTTCCCGTCCCGGTCGCTGTCTTCGAGGATGATGATCTTGTCGTCCGGCACCGTGCCCGGAAGACGCTGCGGATAGGAGGGCATGGTCACGACCCACAGGCGCCCACGCGCGTCGAAGGTGAGGGATACGGGATTCCCGATGGGAAAGTCTTTCTCCGACGCGAACAGACTGACCTCAAAGCCTTCCTGGGGCACGAGATGTTCTAGCGCAAGTTGCGGATCCTGGGTCGCCAGGTTCATTTCGCCGCCTCGGTTGGGCTCGTCGCCGGAGACCGTCTGGGCGGCGCCGGGAAGTGCGCCGGTGAGCACGATGAGAAAAAATAGGCTTTGATTCAACATGGAGTTCCGTCCTGCAAGCTAGCGCTGGGCCGCTTCAATGGTGAGTTCGTAGGCGTCGGGCGCGAGCTGCATCTGCTGCACCTCCGATTCATGCGCCGCGACCAGCGCGTCAAAGGCGTCCATCTCCGGCGGGAAGGAGACGACGCCAAAGGGTTCCTTGCGCCCGCCGTAGATGTAAAAACCGTTGACGGCCCGCCAACGGTCGAAGAAGAGCAGGTTCTTCTCAGCGAGATTCTCGAGGAGCACATTCCATTTCGCCTGGTCGGCGGGCACGATATAGTGTACGCCCGCGGCCAGCGCGGCGGCATCGCAGGTAAGAACCGGCTGCCCACCGATCCGAAGGGTGTACGTGCCGTCGGGCAAGCCCGTGATACGAAGGGTGGGCTGCTGTTTCCGGAGTGTGTCATGCACCTGATCCCCAGGCGGCGCGGGCACGGAAAGGGCTTGGGCTTCCACCAGGAGACGCAACACACTGTCCGACGACTCCAACACCTGTATGCCTGGCGCATCGGCGATGCCCTCGCGCACATCTCCTTCGATCACGGTGGGCGGAGGCGCGATATCGAGCTGCGTCATGATAGCCTGCGCCGCCGCCCAATAGCCGTAGGCCGCGTAGTGAATGCCGTTAAAGGTCAGGTCCGGCCCGCCATTTTCCTCAAGCAATGCGGCCATCGGCGTAAACAGGTCGATGAGCGCAACCTGTTTTTCTTCCGCCACACCGCGCATCGCGGCAACGTAGCTTGCAATCTCGGCGTTCCGCGCACGCATGTCCGGCAGCGTTGCCACCTGTTCCTGCGGCGTCGGTGTCACCAGGGCAAGACGTGGCGGCGATGCTCCGTTGTACTCGTGTGCGTGGAGGTCGTCGATCAGGTCTCCGAGCTTCGCGGCGAAGGCCTCGAGACCGGTATCGCCCTGGAAAGACTCATTGATGCCGAAGCACAGCAGCACCACATCGGCTTCCTGCGCATGCAAGTGGTGATTGTAGTCGCCGAAATTCATCGGGCGTGGCTGCAGGTCGACCTCGTCGGCGGACCATCCGAGGTTTCGGAAGGTGAGATGATAATCGGGTAGGGCCGCGGTGATCTGTGCCTCAAGATAATTGAAGTGCCGCAACCGTTCCGCAAAGGTGTTGCCCAGAAAGACAATCCGGTCCTCAGGCTGCAGCGTCAACGCCGGTGGCGCCGCCGTTGCGCAAGCCGTGTACCCAAGTTGGATCGTCACCAGCATAAGGGCAAGGGCCCCGAAACGATATCTATCCATACGCTGCAAGCTTCCCGATCGTTCTGAACGCGCATGGGCGCCCCGCCCCAGGATCAAGCGCGCACTATAGCGCGTCGAAGTGAGACTTGGCACCCCCAAAAACCGTTTCAAGCCAAACAGTTTTCAAAGGCGGACCGCAGTTGGAAGGCTTTAATCACAGGCTTCGACCGGCCGCGCGGAGACTATCCCAAGCGGACGTGTTCCGGCAGTGGCGGGAGGGCAGCTAGCCCAATGTGCCAGGCGCCGTCCCGTTCGGAAAACCCGTGACGCGGGAGCAGATCGGCGACCGGCGCGTTGCTCGGGGTCGGGATGAACTCCGCGCACAATTCCACCGCGCCCGTGGCGATCAGTTCCTGGCCTATTCTGGCCAGGAACGCCGTCTCCAGAGAACGACCCAGCACGCGGCAGCTCATGAGAAAGGTATCCAGGCGGGCTTGGGTGCCATCCAGTTGCACGATGGCCACGGCAATCAGCCCATAGCTCCCGAAACGATCGGAAGCTTCCATGGTGTAGATCGCGTAGTCAGGGGATTCGGCAACGGCGTGTACTTCGTCGAGTGTCCGACGGCGTGTCGTGAGGTTGAACTGATTCGTCTTGTTGATGAGTTGCGCGACACGGTTGAGATGCGCCGGAGCCGCGCGTTGGATGCGCACCTGGAGTTGCAGGCTGGCGAGAAAGGCCTCGCGCGTCTGGCGCTGTTCGAGCGCACTCCGCTCGCGGTTTGCCTGAATCATCGTGGTGCGCTGCCGGTCTTCGGAAGTAACCGCGAGTTGATCGAAGATTCGGTGGTGGCGAAGTAACTGGGGCAGCTCTGCGAGTTCTTCGGGCACCTGCAAACGGACGATCTCGGGACACTGAAATCTGACTTCGGCCAGTTCCGTGGGTTGGTCGTCGATAAAGACCATGGCGTCGGTGGCAATATTCAGCTCTTTCGCAAGGGCTCGAAGGTTCTCCGACTTCGGTGACCAGTTGATGCGCCAACCGGCGATGTGCTCGCGCCGGAGCACCATCGCATCGTGCTTGTCGAGCACGTTTAGCACATCGGCCTCGTTGTTCTTGCTCACCAACACCAGCAGCACGCCCCGCTGCTGTAGCGCAAGCAATTGCCGCTGGAACATGCGGAAGGCCGATCCCGGAAAGTCTTCGCCCAACTGCAGGCCGCCAATGCCGTCTTCGCCCAGAATCCCGCCCCACAGCGTGTTGTCGCAGTCGAGCGCGATGCACTTCTTGGCGGGTGTGCGCCGTGCGTGCAGCACCCGCGCGATTTCCTCGGCCAGCGCAAGCCAATAGATCTCGCTATAGGGCTGGCGGTAAAGCAGCCATTTCCGCGGGTCGGCACACTGTGCCAGGCCCAACTCACGCTGCACCGCGTCGGCATCATAGAGGTCGACACCTTCCACCGGGGCAATGGCCTCGCGCCAGTGCTCGGAAACGCGGTGGTGAAAGCGGGCCGCCGCCTGTGGATTGTTCAGGTCACGCAGCCCCACCTCGAGGTCCTGCGGGAAGGGCGGCGTGTTAACGAGAAGTGACCCCGCGAAGCGCTTGCGCAAACCGCGCACAGCACCCGCCCATTGGTCCACGGTGTCGCAGGCGCGCCCCAGGGCGTCGTCGTCGCCATGACTGAAGGCGACGAGTTCCTGGCCCAGAAGCTCATCCATCCGCCAATAGAGCACGATCGCATCCAGCGGCAACGCTTCATCTCGGCATGCAAACTCGGATACACCCTCGATACAGACCTGAAAAAGTCGATTGAAAGGTGCAAGCGCCAGGGCAGGTTCCCGCCCCTGACGAAGCAGCGCTGCGCCGAGGAAGGGTTCTATCGGATCCGCAGTGACGGAAGCGGCGATCCCGACCGAGATGGTTTCGCCCCGGCTGCCCGGCCCGGAGGCGCGGTATGCGCGCCAGGCCTGACGCGCGTCGCGCAGGTTCTCCGCGGTGGGGACCGCCGTGAGCGGCACGTAGCACGACACCGGCACGGGATCCGAATCAGACACCCGCGACGCCTTTGCCTTTCAGCACCTCCCGACTAATGCCGATGGTGCGCATCCGCATGATCTCGCGGGTGGAAAGCTGAACCTCGAAGGTTTCCTCCACACGTGCGACGAGTTGCATGGCGGCGCGGCTGGTCCACTCCGGCGTATTGTCGGGGGAGCTATCTTCCGAAAGCGACGCGGCCGGCACACCAAGCACCTCGGAAAACACGTCAATCAAGGGGTCGGCCATGCCTCAGTCTCCAGCGTTTTGGACGCGCACACGAGGCGCGGGTAGGTGACGTCGAGTATACGGAATTCGAAAAACGGGGCGCAAAACGGGACTGGTCAGGCGCCGGAGGCGGCGTCGCCAGTCACGCGCGTCAAGCGCGTGCGCATGGGAATCTGAAACTGGGGCCGCTTCACGGGCGCCTGGTCTCGGGTGAGTTGCGCCGCGTAGTCGATGGGGCTGGCAATCGCCGCGCCATCAAGTACCCCGTCCTTGTAGTTCAATTGGAACTGAATGGTGAGCCCGCCGCGATAGGTCGCGTGGAGCGGTAGTTCCGCATTGAGGTCGAAGGCTAGCTGTCGGCCTAGCGCCGTGCTACCGCCCATGAACTTGCTCCCGGGCTTCGTCAAGGCGTGCTGCCGCGTGGCTGGCACGCCATCCAAAGCGATATCGAGTGCGCCATCCGCGGCCAGTTCGAGGGTGATGTTGCGCACCGCGTCGGGGCCCTGCACCTGTCCCGACCAGGTACCGGCGAGTTCCTCCAAGTTCAGCGGCGGGCCGGCATCGCCGTTGCCCGCAGGCGCGGTCGGGGCGGTGGGCCGGGGCGCCGTTTCCGGTACGACTGCATCCAGAATCTTCTGGGTGTAGCTCCAACGCAAACTGTCCTGATCACAGTTCACCGCGAGCACGACAACGATTCGGCCGTCCGGGATGCCATGCGCCGCACTCTTGATCCCGGGCATGCCACCCACGTGGCTGATACGTTGATGCCCCCGAAAGGTATCTGATTTCCACGCAACGCCGCGGGCGGACCGTCCCCCGCCTGAATTCTCGGGCGCGAGCATCGCCGTTGCCGATTCCGGACTGAGCACGCGAACGCCGTCCAATTCGCCCCCCGCAATTACCATGTCGGTAAAGCGCGCATACTCCACCGGAGTGGACCAGATGCCA
Source organism: Candidatus Hydrogenedentota bacterium (assembly GCA_030430835.1). Lineage (GTDB taxonomy): Bacteria > Hydrogenedentota > Hydrogenedentia > Hydrogenedentales > JAEUWI01 > JAUIKJ01. The sequence continues at coordinate 946 of JAUIKJ010000097.1, read as the reverse complement.
CCGGCCTCAAAGGAATTGAGTTCGTAGGCCCCGACTTGAACGAAGTCCCCTTCGAAACTGCGGCAGTAGAGTTTCACCTTCTCCGGATCGTCGATTCCCGCGGCCCAGCGCGCCGTCTGACGCATGCCCAAGGGTTCGAAGATGCCCGTGCGCAGTTGCTCGTGCCAAGTGCGTCCCGCTACTTTTTGCGCCACCTGAGAGAGTATCTCGGTCGACAGGTTGTTGTAGATGAAGAAGTCGCCGGGTTTATTGGCCAGCCACCCAAAGCGCTGCATCCGCTCCGCAAAAGAGCGGATCGGCGCGTCGTCGTAGACCATGTCGATTTCGGGCGGCAAACCGGACACGTGGTTCGCCAATGAAAGAAGGGTCACCTGGTCCGCGTCGTAGCCGTTCCCGTCAATGAGCGTGACGCCGAGGTATTCGTTGGCCGCATCGTCGAGTTGCAACAGGCCCTGATCCTGCAACAGCAGCATCAGCGCACCGGTCACCGGCTTGCTGAGCGACGCGATGGGATACAGGGTTTCGGGCGTCGCGGGGATCTTCTCCGCGAAGTCCCGGTAGCCAAAGGCCTCTGCCCAGATCAGTGCCCCGCCCTTGCGCACGGCAAGGGTAATGGAGGTCACCCGTTCCTGCTCCACCTGATCACGAAAATACGCCTGAAGCGATTCCAGTGCCGGCGGCGGGGCCACAATTTCCGCCACCGCCCCTGCCGCCACCATCAGGGAGACGATCAGGGCGGCCGCGATCCCGAAGCGGAAGCGGCGGGCTACAGTTTTTTTTTCGGAGCGATACGTCACAACAAGGCCTTTCGCATGGGAAATTGGGTCGGGCAAGTATAGCCAGCACCATGGATATCGTCAATCGTTCGGGCCACAATCCATTGACTGTCACTATAGGCGAAGCTATACTCGGTCGGGTTGGGAAATCCACCCAGTTTTCAGGGGTA
>JAUIKJ010000096.1 GCA_030430835.1 Candidatus Hydrogenedentota bacterium | reverse complement strand
GCCTACACGCGCCGGATACTGAGTCGCCACGGGCACGTCGACTCCAAGATCGGATACGAGGAACTTCGCGCGATCTTTGAGGATCATCTGGATCAGGAACTGGCGTACTTCCAGGAATTCCATGGGCTCATCGTGCATACCGGCAAGGATTTTTGCCGCGCACAACCGCGTTGCGAGGGCTGTCCCTTGGCGCCCTTGCTGCTATCCGGACAGCCCGGCGGCTGATCATTGGCGCGAGAATGCGCGGCAGCCTATAATTGGCCCTGCGTAATCCTGGTTATGCGGGGAAGCTTATGGCGTCAACACGAAAGCAAGGGCCACCACCGACCCAGCCCAATCCGTGGCAGGCGGTGGCGTTGCTGTTGGCGATGCTCGCCGCACATCTGGTGGCCAACCTGGTCTGGCTCAACGCGGATACGCGTGTGGCGGTGGACGAGATTGCGGTCCGCGATGCGCAAGCGGTGTATTACCGTGAGGCGCTCTTTGGCGACGATGCCGGTACCCTGCTGAACCGACTCGTGCGCGTGGGCGATGTGCGCCCGGGCAATCCACCCGCGCCTCTGCTGTCGTTGCTGGGGGGCGTGGCGCTGGAGTTGACCGGCGCTTGGCAGGATGCCGCGGCCTTGACCAGTACCCTGGCGCTTCTGCTCCTGCTCATTGCGGTGTACGCCCTTGCGCGGCGTGTCCTGGACCCGCCCATGGCGGTTCTTGCCGCCGCGATTACCGGGCTGATGCCGATTATCTATACGGCGAGCCGGATCTTCGTGCCGGATGTCCTCACGGCCGCGCTAGTCTTCTGGGCGCTCTACGCCGCGTTGCGGTCCGAAGGTTTTCGGCGTGGGGGGTGGGCCTTTCTTGCGGGGGTGCTGGGCGGGGTGGCGCTGCTCGCTGCACCCGCGGCATGGATCTACCTGGTGCCCATGGTGATCGTGACTGCGGTGATGGGGCTACTTGCAATCGCGCAAGATTCACAGCGTGGGGCGGCGGACGCGGCCGAGACGGGCCGTCTCGCCATTAACCTGCTTGTGGCCATTGTCGCCGGCGGCGGCGTGGCCGCGCCGTGGTTCTTTCGCAATGCCGAGGCCCTCGCCAAGGCGGCCGACGACGTGGCCGCGGCTGAACCCGAGCGCATCGTCGCATCGGACCCGCTGGGGCTCTTGCTGTCCTGGTTGGCGACTGCGGTGAACGAGGGTGTCTTTCTGCCCTTGCTGGTACTTGCGCTCCTCGGCATGATCGTTGCCCTCGCCGCGCCGGCCCTCCGGAAAGCGGCGTCCGCATTGTTGTTCTTCTGGCCCGTGCTGGTGCTCTTTCTCGCGATTCCCTACCTGGGTACGCCCACGGCCCGCGCGATCTTTCCCGTTCTACCGGCCCTTGCGATCTTTGCGGCCATGCCGGTTGCGATGATCCCCACGCCAGGCGCGCGGCGGGGGCTCGCGGTGTTGCTCGTCGTGGCATTGCTCTTTCCCTACGGCAACCTCAGTGTCGCGCCCTATGGCGACTTGAAGCGGGTCGATATTCCACTGAGCGCGGAAGAGACGGGCGACGTACTCTCGGTGTATCGCGAGACGATCCATCTCGCGCCCGGTGTGCCGCCGTTGGGCGCGGTCGGCGGGGAGGGGCCGCGGCTGGCACAGGCCGAGACCGTGATCGAAGAGGCGGCGCGCCAGGAAGTGGTGCGGCAGGAACAGGTGGAGCAGGTGGAAGACACGAGCGAGATCGATGGGTTGGGGTCCTACGACCTGTTCTTGCTGTTGCGCAGTGAAGCCTTCGATGGACTGTCACCCACCCTGCAGACCCATGCCCGCGACCGATTCACCGCCCTCATGTCGGCCTTCCCGGCAGACTACGCGATCAACGATGCATTGTCCTTCGTGCAGGCCGATGTCCTCCGGCTGAGTCCGCAGGCCTATGAATTTCGCTTTTCCTTCCGTGTGGACAAGGCCATTACGAAGGACTGGCGCATGTACCTGCGCGGGCATGTCGCCGACAGTGAACTGCACTACCTGCCGCCCGACTACCGCGCCCAGGGCTATATTGAATGGACGACCGAGACCAATCCGCCGGCGACCCAGTGGGAGCCGGGCAGCTTCGTCATCCTGCCCTTGCGCGTGAACGCGGAGCCAATTAACTACCAGTTCAAGGTGGGCTTCTTCGACGCGGCCCAGGGCTTCTTCGGCCGGCCCGTGGTGTTGGACATCGATCTGGGCACGATCCCGGAGTAGTGCAGGCTCAGGGGGCGGGGCACAGGCGGGCCAGTAGCCCCTGTTCCCGAGTGTCCGCCGCCGCCTGTCCGATGCAGCTCACCAGCGCCGGGGCAATCTCCGCCAACGACACCGCTTCGTCGTCTGTTTTTCCACGAAGTTGTCCAGGGAGTCCCGCAATCAGGAGGGGGACACGGGCCGGAACATCCGCGCCGCCGCGCGCGGACCGTCCGGTAAGTGCCGCGGGATCCAGGGGATCTCCCGGCGACGAAGAGACGACCAGGAGGTTGTTGGTCTGGCCCCGCGCGGTCAAGGTAGCGAGAATGCGGCCGATCTGTAGATCGACGAGGGTGATGTTTGCGTAGTAGTGCGCGAGTACCTTCCGGAAGCGCGCTTCGGTGAGACCGGCACCGGCGTCTGGCGCGAAGCCTTCCGGGAGATGGAGCGCGGCGCGATCATAGATGCGGTCCCAGGGCGCGGGTGGATCGAAGGGCGGTGCCGGCCGCGTGAAGCGCACATAGAGAAAGAAGGGCGCGCCGGGAGCACGCATGAATCGCAGCGCTTGATCCCCGATCCAGGAGGTCACGTGCAGGGCGTCGTCAAGGTTTGAGCGGACCGCGCCAAAAGATTTCGCGTAGAGCGCGGGGCGATCCGCCGTGTCACCGGAAAACCAGCGCGTAGATTGCTCGGTCTTGCCCCGCGCGGCGAGCATGGCTGCATAGTCCGAAGCAACCGTGGCGGTGTGATCGAAGGCGGCGCCCAGGTCCGCGGTCTTGCCCGCGGCAAAGCACGCGTAGCCCGCGTTGTGAAATTGCTGCGGCAGCGTGGGCGGGCTCCCCCCCATCAGAAGGCCGCTGATGTCTGCGTCCGCGGGCATGGTGGCCGCGCGGAACTGCACGCCGTACTGTCCAAGCGCATCGAGGTTGGGGGTGCGTACATCCGGGTTTCCGGCGATCCCGAGGCAGTCTGGGCGCAGGCCATCCGCGACGATGAGCACCACGTTGGGGCCGTCGCCCGGCACTACGTGCCCCGCACCAGCCGGAACAGCCCGGCCAAGAGCAGGAGGCCCAGCACACCGACGCTGATGCCCATGCCCGCGTAATGCGTGTGCGGCCGGTACTCAAGCACGATTTCATGGTCGCCTGCCGGACAGGCAATCCCGCGAAAGAGGCCGTTCACCTGAAGCAGCGGCACGGATTCACCGTTGAGCGTGGCCCGCCATCCGGGGGCGTAGCTGTCGCATACCACGGCGATACCGGGGTGCGTGGCACGAAGTTGGATAACCTGGCGCTCGGGTAGGTCTTCAACCAGGATGCATTCGGCGCCAGGCTCCGCGCCCGTGTCGCCACCGCCCGAATCCGGAACCACCCGCGCAAGGTGATCCGTAAGCGCGCCCGGCGCCACGACCACGCACTCTTGTGCCGGGTCGAACTCGGAGCGGGTAATGAAGAGAATCGCCGAACCGACGTCCGCCTGCACGCGCCAGCGCGGTACCCAGAAGCAGCGGCGTTGCGCGCGGTCGTTCACAAAGAGCTTCGCGGCGTCTTCGGTCTGGACGCGGCGCAGCGATGCCGTGCCCTGTTCCCATTTTCCCGCTGCCATGGGGGCATCGGACTCCGCGAGGACGACACGCGCCGCCATGAAATTCAGGAGTTCAGGACGCGCCGCCGACGGCGCGATCTCGGTGGAGCCCGGCGCGGCGTCCGCCCCGCGCAGTTCCGACCACCAGCGCGCTTCGTCGCGGGTGAGGGGGACATGCCGCCCGTTGGCCGCAGGCAGGGGGAGGACCATGGCGGCGTTCGGGGTGAGTGCGGTACCGGGGGAGCGGGTGCTGATCACGACGCGTCCGTCGAGGGCCTGTTCTTCCGCGGTCTTTAGTGCGGCGGGCGCCTGGCGATAGACCGCTGGCGCGTCGGTGTAGGGGTGCTGGTCGAAATTGGCGTTCGCCATCGCGAGATCGACGAACAGGAGCATGGCCGTGGCGATACCGGCACTGGTGCGCGACCACTTGCGGCCGGTAAGCCAGGCGAAACCAAGCACGATGACGTGCAGGAGGACGAGGCCCCGGCCCGCGGTGGTGCTCGCGACGAAGAGAATGGTGGCGAGCAACACCAGCAGCAGCGCTGGTATCCAGAGGTTGGGTGAGCGCCGGTCGTGCACACCGGCCAGGAGCCGGTCCGCGCCGATTGCGGCGGCGGCGGCCATGCAGAACGATGCGGGGAAGAACAGGGCCTCGAAGGGGAGCGTGCCGCTCCACACGGGCCGCCCCAGCACGGCGACCGGATAGAGCAGGAGCCCCGCGGCCAGGAAGAAGAAGGCATCGCCCCGTGCGGTGCGGTGGAACATCGCGGCGGGGAGCAGGAGCATGGGGACCAGGCCCGCGTAACCGGCGCGGGGGAGCGCTTCGGCGCTGGTGGTGACCCACTGGCGGACGAGGCCGCGCATGCCCGGGGCCAGCATGGCCGCGAAATCCAGCCGCCAGAGGGCCTGGCCCGGTTGGTCGAGTTGCACCAGGCGCGCGGCCGCCGGCAACCACTGCACGGCGGACAGGCCAAGCACGAGTAGGATCATCAAGGTATAGCCGCGCCACCGGGTGCCGTAGGCCGGATCTTCGAGCCATTGGCGGTAGAGGCAGAAAAGCGTGGCGAGGAGGAAAATCGAGACGGCCGCGGGAAAACTCCCGGCGAGCGCGATGAGGGCGCCGGTGACGCCCGCCATCACGGCCATGGCCAGCCGGTTGTAGCGGATGAATTCCCTGAGGACGCAGAAGAAGAGCGGGGTCCAGGCGAGGGTCGCTGCGAGTTCGGGGCGGGACATGGCGCCCGCGAAGGTCCCGCCAAATGCCCAGGACATCCCGGCGATGAAGCCGGCGATATTGCCCAGGCCCAGTGATCGCGCGTAAAGCACGAAGGTCGTCCCGCCAAGCGCGAGACAGACGAAGGCCTGCAGGGCCATACCGCGCGCGGTATCCGTCAGGAGAAAGACCGCGTTCAGCGGTTGCCAGAGCCCGTTGACGGGATCGGCGGTAAAGGGAGTGCCGCAGAGGATGTAGGGGTTCCACAGGGGAATCTCGCCCGCTCGCATGCGGCCGAAGCCATAGTCCATCGCCGGGTAGACCCGGCCATAGAGATCGGCGCTCTCGGCAGATCGCGCGCGCGGATCGCCGGAGGGCAGTTCGGTATACATCCAGAAGACCGGCGCCAGCACGAGAAAACACACGCTCGCGAGGAAGAGCGGAAAGAGGGCGTAGCGGTGTTCGACCGGTGGGATCACAGTTGTCTTCGGGGTCCGTATCGCCCACGATTGTGGGCGTTATGGAGCATGGATACCGCGTCGCCGCGGAGAGTTTCGTGCAGCGGCATCGTAGCATCCAGCCGCCGCCCTGATCGAACCCGGGGAAAGGCTTGTATCCCCGCGCGGGGCGGTGCAGAATGGGACGGGGCAGCATGGCGCCGCCTGTCGTATTGGCACGGAATGAAACGATGAAAAAAGTCTATCTTGTAACTATGTGGTCCGGTGGGCGTCCCGCAAAAAATTGGAAGACGATGGAAGAGCCGGAACTGCTGCCCAACGGTACGGGCATCCGCTTCGTCAGCCGGGAGAGCAAACTGACGGTCAGCGTCATCGGAAGCATCTCCATCGAGGAATTCGAGTCGGGCAAGGAGGAACTCGAACTGGAACTGAGCAAGTTTCCGCGCGCGGAAGCCTCGGAACCCACGGGCTTCGACGATTCGAACATCGAGAAATTTCGCTAGGCACCGTCCCCCAAATGGCGGACCGCCGCGGCACAACGACAGGTTGCAGCGCGGCGGTCTCTTGGACGTAAGGGTGGCAACGTCCAATCTATGTGATCGGCCCGGCAGTTGCCCACCGTTCCGGATACGCGTCCTGCAAATAGATACAACCATCCCCGGTCCGCGTTACACGCCATGAGCCGACGTTGGAAGTCCGGTGCTTACAACATCTTGCAGGCGCGCGAAGAGGCGAAGAGCGGCCAGAGGCCGAGGGGCCCGCGCACGGCGGTGTACACCGGGATTTCGTTTGCGCGGTAGCGGCTCTTGTGGAAGCTGAGGCCGCTGAAGTGATAAATCCAGTCCCCCCAACCATTTAGAAATCGGTAGACCGCGTAGACCGGGAGCGCGCCGTAGCCCTCGACCCGGGCCAGTTCCGGCAGGCGGTGGAAGGGGCTGACGCCGAGGCTCAGCAGCGGGATGCCTTCCCGCGCAAACTGGGCCATCGCCTCGAGATTGATGTAGTCGACCGTGCCCTCCGGACAATCCGCGTAGTGCCGAAGGATGGTGACCGTGTAGCCGGCCACCCTGCCGTCCCGATACATCGGGTCCATGATTACGAAGCCAACGGGGACCCCGTCGATACGTCCGGTAAAAATCCGCACATCGGCTTCCGGCCGAAGGAGATAGGGGCGCGCCAGGAATTCGAGTTCCTCGCCGTGGCCGGTCTTGAGCGGGAGCCACGCGTTGGAAACGGGTGCCAGCGCCTGACGGAGTTCCGGGGTGTCGGCTTCCTCCTGCACCACAACCCCGCCCGCGATGGCCCGGTTCCGGTAGTGGCGCAGGTCCGCCTTGCGCCGCCCACGCGTGGAAAAGGTGGCAATGGGGATCTCGTTCTCCACGCCCACCGGCGTGATCCGGAAGCCGCGTTCACGAAGCCGGTTGGCGGTCCGGCAGTGGATCTGCATAAAGAGTGATCGAGGATATCGCGCGAGAAAATGGTCTATCAAACCCACCACCTTGTCTTCACGACCGACTGGATCACCCAATACGATGCACTGACCCAACACCCGCCGATAGGCAATGACCCCGGCATCAGCGGAACCAAAGTAACGCATACCCGGTTGAAGCGTGGAATAGGCGAGCGAATGCGTGCCATGCTGCCGGACCGCCTCGTGGGCGTCCGCTAGAGAGACGCTGTGCATCACGCCACGCCACGGCGTCCGTGGTAGCGGCGGTAACCCGCGAGCGCGAGTGCGGCGATTCCGATACCCGCCAGCAATTGCAGCGCAATGAGCGGTGAAAGGTAGTAACGGTTGAGTTCCACACGGGTTGTTGCGGTCCAGAAGATATAGTTGAGCGCACCGAAAGACAATGGCACCGCGCAACGGCTGAGCCTGCCCCCAATCCAGGCACCGCGTATGCGCAACACGCACGCGGCACAACCCGCGAGGACGAGCAACACGTCGCCCGGAAACAGCGCAAACTCGCCAAAGAGCCGCGCGTGATAACTCGCCAATGTGGGCGGTGGTGATTTGAAGTCCTCCAACTGCGACTCCAACAGTGAATTCCAGCGCAAGAATAGGATCGGAAACTCAAGCGGACGCATTACTGCCGAGGCGCGCGGATAGGCATACTCGATTGCCGACCGGTCGTAGGTTACGCGGCTCAAGTCCTTCCAGATCACTTTCGAAGGCGTAGCCGCTACGGCTAGATCCGCCTCTACGCCCGTAGACAGCGTGGGCCAGAAAAAGGGATTCAGCGCATAGACCGTAATGAGTGCGGCGACCGCATATGCGCACCCCGCCGCAACCACGCGTCGCCATTCCGGTAGCGGCCGCCGTACCTTGAGAAAGATCAGCGGCAGCAAAACCAGCCCACCCAATACGATACCGGTGACCTTCACCGAACACGCCAGCCCCGCCAGAACCCCGGCGAGCGCGGCAAAAACATATTCTTTGCGCGGCGCTTTCGCCTGCACGTAGTAGAGGATCGGAATGCAGACCGCTACCGAGAACAGTTGGTATGCGGCATCCGTCATCGCACGGCTCATGCTTAGTACGATCGTTTCGTTGGCCGCAATCAATATCCCGGTGGCGATCCCCGCGCCGCGGCCAAACGCCCGGCCCGCGACAAACATGGCCGTCCACAAGAACAGCACGCCGTAGCACGCAGTGATAATACGCGCGGCGAGAAGTTGGTCGCGTGGCGGAAGATTCCCCGCGGCAATATTTGCATGCCGGTCGATTCGAAAATCGTAGAGCTTCGAGAACGCGGGCGCGTCGCAATAGAAGGTATGCCAGAGGCTGAGCGGTACGCCCAGCATCAGTTTGCCTACCTGCGGATTCAGGTTGCCATAGAGGCCGGCCTCGGGAAATTCCCAGCGTTCGGGCGAGAAATCAAACTCGCGCAACGCTTGCGTGTGCAGGTACGCTGCCGTAATCCATCCGGATTCGTCCCCCACGAATTGGGCGGAGTTCACGTGCCGGAACATGGTCATGCCCAAGAATATGCAGATCAGCACCATCAACCAGCGTTTGCCAGTTCCCTGCCGATCCGTGCGGCTCATTCCAGGTAACCCAACGAACGCAAGGCATCGACCGTCTCACCGTCCAAGTCTCGCATCGGCGTCGCAGTAGTGTCACCGCGAACGACTGCATGTGCCGTCACCCACTCCGCCAAGGCGCTCCGCAAACCGGCCAACGTTTCTTGATAGTCGGGATTATCGATCAAGTTGTGTTCTTCCGCGGGGTCCTCGTCGATTGCATACAACGCTTGGGGACCCTTGTCTGCCCAGATATACTTGTAGCCCCCCAACATAATCGTGCGAAGCCGCCGCCGGTAGGGATCCAGCAGGGGATTCGCGCGCTTCGCTGGATCCTTATACACCTCAATCGTCTGACGCGGATAGTAATACTCAGTCACTATCGGGCGCGCCGCCGCGGCGTCTTTCGCGAAGAGGCCCGGAGCACGTGGGGTTGTCGTGTCTTCTATGCCGCACAGTTCGAGTACGGTCGCAAAGATATCCGTGATCTGTACTGGACGCGACTCCCGGCGGTTCAGCCAACTACCGCCGCTTCTTGCGCGATTGGGCGGCGG
>JAUIKJ010000445.1 GCA_030430835.1 Candidatus Hydrogenedentota bacterium | reverse complement strand
TATCAGCACCATGCGCGGTTCGGGCGATCCAATTCTCTGGTGGTCGCCCGATCCGCGCATGGTGCTGATACCCGAAGAGGTCCACGTTTCCCGCAGTCTCGCGCGCACGCTGCGCACGGGCGCATTCCAACTCACGCTCGACACCGCGTTTCCCGAGGTGATTGCCGCGTGCGCGACGGTGCCGCGCGGCGATGAGGACGGCACCTGGATCACGCGAAAGATGAAGGCCGCATACATTGCGCTGCACGACGCGGGCTACGCGCATTCCATCGAATGCTGGAAGGACGGCACGCTTGCCGGGGGGCTCTACGGCGTATCGCTCGGCGGCTGTTTTTTTGGTGAGAGCATGTTTTCCCGCCAGCCGAATGCCTCCAAGGTTGCCCTGACCTGGCTCGCGCGCCTCTGCGCATCGTGGGGTTTCCGGATGATCGATTGCCAGGTGGAAAATCCGCACCTCGTTCGCATGGGCGCCAGGGAGATCCCGCGCGGTACCTTTCTCTCCATGCTGGTCGAGGGCCTGCGTACGGAAACCCGGCGGGGATGCTGGCAGTCCGAATGGCTGTATGCATTGACAGACTTTCCGGCTCCGAGCGAATACAGGGAATAGGGCTGGCCGGGATTCTTGTTCCGTGCTATGCTGTTTAACCGCATACTCACACAATCTCATTCGGTGGGAGACGGATCATGAAGACGACATTTTTTCTGGTGGGGGCCCTCGTGGTCATGCTGGGTGCCGGTGGAATCGTAGCCAACGGTGTGCTGACGAATGCCTTCGCAGCAATCCCGGACGCGCCCGAGATTGGCAAGCCGATGCCGGCCTTTGAACTGAAGGATTACGCCGGAAACACCCACAGTTCAGCGATGTATCAGGACAAGATCCTGGTGCTCAATTTCTCGTCACAACAGTGCCCCTTCTCCCGTGGCGCGGATGCGACGATCAATGCGCTGGCCGAAGAGTATGGCGCCCAGGGCGTGGTGTTCCTGGGCATCGATTCGCACGAGAGCACGACGGTGGAAGAGATGAAGATGCACGCGGACAAGGCGAGCGTGCCCTATCCCATCCTGAAGGATCCCGAGAATAAGTATGCGGACGCCGCGGGCGCGCGGGTGACGCCGGAGATCTATGTGCTGAATAAGGGCGTGCTCGCCTACCATGGTCCTCCGGACAACCGGATGGGCCCGGAGGGCGATGCGAACGAGCACTACCTGGCGAACGCCCTTGCTGCGCTGGTGGCGGGCGAGGAGGTGAAGATCACGCGCAAGAGCGCGTGGGGCTGCAGCATCAAGCGCGCCAACTGATCGGAATCGAAGCCAAAGCGCCCTTGGCCGGTCGCCGCAAGCGGCGCGGGCCTGGGGCGCTTGTTTCCCTGGAGGTACCCATCATGCTCCCATCCCTACGCGCCACCTGTATTCTTGCCCTGGGCGGCCTGGTTCTTAGCGCCGGTTGCGGCCGTACGCCCGTAGCTGCGGAGGATAGCCCAGCAACGAAGGAGACGGCAGAAACCGCGACCACCGCGAACGCCTCCGCGACACCCGATCTGTCGACCGTGGACGAGAAGGCGATCTCGGCGCTGGTGGCGGCGGCTGAGGGCAAGGTGCTGGTGCTCAATTTCTGGGCGACCTGGTGCCCACCCTGCGTTGCGGAGATGCCGGAGTTCGTAACCTTCTACGAGAAAATGGACCGGGACACGACGGCCTT